>MHBM01000148.1 GCA_001804885.1 Lentisphaerae bacterium RIFOXYA12_FULL_48_11 | reverse complement strand
CTATGATAATAGCCCTGCCATAATCCTGCAAAGCCCCGGCGAGAATTTCTGAAGCAGAAGCACTGAACCGATTGGCAAGAACAACCAGCGGACCAGCGTATGCAACCGATGGATCCCGGTCCGACAGAACGATAGGCACGGAGCGAATTGATCCTCCTTCTGCAACCTGCACCACAGGCCCCATGCTGATGAACAAGCCCGTCATCCCGACAGCTTCAGGCAGATATCCACCACCGTTATTCCTGAGATCAAGAATAACTCCTTCCACGCCCTTGCTCTTGAGATCTTCCAATGCCGCTTCAACATCGGCGACAGAACTCCTGGGTTGAACACCATCATCGGCCCTTCCCTTGATATCCGCATAAAAAGCAGGGAGAGTAACCACGCCAAATTTATGAACCACCCCTTCACCATCGGCAATCTGCTCCACCCTGTGTTTCGCTGCAGATTCCTCAAGTTTCACCTCACCCCTGATCAGATCAACATTCTTGGTTGTCGTACCGGCAGGATCGGCGGCAGGTATCACTACAAGGGTAACCTTTGTATCTTTAGGGCCCCGGATAAGTTTCACAATTTCTCGCAAAGGCAGGTGCAGAATGTCTTTGGGCTGATCATCGCCCTGTCCTACGGCAATGATCTTATCACCCGGGACAAGCTTGATGCTCCTCTTGTCTCTGTCCGCAGGACCACCAGGAATCACCCGCATTATCTTCGCGGCACCGTCTTCCGATCCAAGCAGAGCGCCAATCCCCACAAGGGATAATTTCATTTCAATATTAAAATCCTCTAGAACACTTGGTGACATATAATCGGAATGTGGATCATATGCATGCGCCACCGCAGAAAGGTATCGCTGCAAGACCCATTCCGCATCGCTGTCCTCAATGACCGTAGAGAACTGCTTGTACCTGGTCTTGATCATTTCCTGAGGAGTCGGAACTTTGGCTTTACTGACGGCATTGGTATCTGCCGATTGCGTATTCTTCACAGGTTTGTCGACAACTTCAATTCCGACAATCCTCTGGACATAGTCGTTTTTGATCCTTTTGCGCCAGAGCTCATTCCATTCTGTTTCATCTTTCGGCCAAGGCGCTTCTTTCCTGCTTAAATTATATATTTCATCCCTCTCCAGCTCGAACCCTTTGTCAATAAGTTCATTGACGTACTGGCATCGGTTGCGCATGCGCTCTTTGAAGACGGCAAAAGCTTCATATGCAAAGCCTATGTCTCCCTCTTTCAGTCTCGAACCGATGGTCTGTTCATCTTTCCTGAATCTCTCGATATCCGAAGCCAGGAAATATACCCGTTCATAATCCAGAGACGAAAGGTAGTTGGTCCATATCCTGGAAGAGATCGTGGAATCGATTTGCGCCCTGGAAATATGCTCGCGCGGAAGCTCCTGGGCCAGCCGTTTTGCTATTTTTGAATAATCAGGTAACGGCTTTAATGGCACCCGCTCCGCTGACAGGACATTCAGCGAAACAAACAACACGAATATACCGAACAGAATGCGCAATATGTGAAGCATGTTAACCTTTCCCGGCAATACTGGACAAACGCCCTCAAAGCCCCTGAAAATGGAAACTTCGACATTACGACCTGTTATGGTCGTAGAAAAACTTTTTTCGCCAGATATTCTCGTTTCCTTCTTCCGCAAAAACAAGCGTTTTCTCCGGAATTCTGCTGTTTTATCCGCAAAGACAAGGCCATCAAGCGCCATATGACTCTTCACAGAAATGATTTGATATCAGCTCCTGGAAGGAACAAACATCTTTTAAGCCAAACTTTGAACTTTGCTACATAACTTGTTGATGTATATTCTAGGACAGATGAAACAGAAAGATACTTTTGATGTTATTACCAGCATGTGGGCCGTGATAACCGACGCCATTGCCATATATGCCGGATTCATGCTGGCAACGTGGATACGTTTTGACAGCGGCTGGATTCCCGTCAGATTCGGCGAACCTGTAAATTTATACGAGATTTACTGTAAAGGCGCACTTGTCGCCACAGTCCTATGCCTGATTGTCTTCAAAATCCTTGGATTATTTGTAAGGCCGCAGATGGGTTCTTTCGCAAACAAGATTCCACGGCTGGTACGTGCGACAGGGATAGGGATTCTGGCAACCATCGTACTGGCCTTCGCAGTGCGAAATAGGATTTTTGATTACTCAAGCGGTGTGCTCATCATCTCCTTCATGACCGTGGCGCTCCTTCTGGTCATCTTACGTTACATAATGTTTCGCGTTGAATGGAACGCGTCGAGACACAGCCGAGACACAAACCAGATCCTCATCATCGGAACCGATTCAGTGGCAGCCCACCTTCAGCGCACACTCAAGAAAGAGGTCATGCTCAGGGCAAAAGTGGCAGGATTCCTTCGTACAAACGCTTCAGAGCCGGACAAAGAGATCCAACCCGAACAGATAAAAGGTAAAATTGAGGATATTGAAGCACTGATAGATAAACATCCTGTCGACCAGATAATTCTCACCGATTCAGGCCTGGGACATAAACGTATCGTTGACCTAATCATGCTATGCGACCGCAACCTGATCACCTTCAACATGGTCCCCGACCTGTTTCGGATAATAACCAGCAGCATGGACATGCAGTCTCTCAACGATATCCCACTGCTCGGCATGAGCAAATGGCCGCTTGACCTATTCTGGAACCGAACACTGAAAAGGGCAGAAGATGTTGCGGGCGCAATAGTGGGCCTGATCATAGCCACGCCGGTCATCGGGATAGCATCAATCTTTATCAAAAGCAGCTCGCCTGGCCCGGCATTTTACCGCCAGGAACGGTGCGGGGAAAACGGGAAAGTCTTCAATCTTTACAAGCTCAGGACAATGCCGGTCGACGCCGAGAAAGAGTCAGGCCCTGTCTGGACTGTGGAAAACGACCCGCGCCGAACAAAGATCGGAACATTCCTGAGACAATACAACCTGGATGAGTTACCCCAGCTCTGGAATGTCCTAACAGGAGAAATGAGCCTTGTTGGACCGCGTCCAGAACGGCCCCATTTCGTGGAGAAATTCAAGGAAGACGTCGGCAGATACATGTGGCGGCACGTTTCCAAGCCTGGCATGACCGGATGGGCACAGGTTAACGGCTTACGCGGCAATACAAGCATTGAAGAACGGATCAAGTATGACCTGTACTACCTCGAAAACTGGTCACTCGCACTTGATTTCAAAATAATTCTGCGAACAGTATTTGCCAGGGAAAACGCATATTGATATGGTCGCCAATCGTTACAAAGGAAATTGATGGAAATTAACATCATAGACATTTTCAGAAACGTGAACTTCTGGTCGCCATTTCTCGCATGGATGATCGCCCAATTGACGAAGATGCTAAACGCGTTCCTGAAAACAAAAAAAATGGATTTCCGCTACATTGTCAGTACAGGAGGAATGCCAAGCGCTCATTCGGCAATGGTGACAGGGCTGGCGACATCGATAGGAGTCAACTGCGGATTCAAGTCGCCGATTTTCGCACTCAGCATGGCGTTTGCGCTGCTCACGATGTTTGACGCCTCAACCGTGCGTCGTGCCGCCGGAGAACAGGCAAGGCTGCTGAATGAAATGGTTGATGAATTATTCAAACAGCACAGATTTTCCGAAGTAAAGCTGGCAGAACTTCTAGGGCACACCAGGCTGGAAGTATTCCTCGGCATGATAATCGGAATATTTGTAGCACTGATCGTAAATTCTCTTACGACCTCAATGTACTCGCCCTAACTCTTCTGTTCTTCTTGTTTCTCGGGCTTCACTGAATCCTCTTCTGCCACGGCATTGACAGCCTCATCTTTGGCCTTGTTGAATTCCTTTATACTGCGGCCGAGAGAACGCGCAAGCTCGGGCAGTTTTTTACCTCCGAAGAGAAGCAATACGATAATAAGAATAATAATCAATTCCTGAGGACCTAATCTACCCATGTTTATTCTCCTTTAGCATGAAATTTGAGCACGGACCAGAGCGCATTACCCGTACCATTCAACAACATCTTTAATTCCACAGAAATTACCAGTTATCAATGCTCTGGATGATAACGCTGGCCGATGAATATCGCAGAAAGAAGCGTAAAAATATATGCCTGCAAAAATGCTATAAAGACCTCAAGGAGATAAATTCCAAGAGCCATGGCGACACTTGGCAGGGCAACATATCCAAAAATAACCACCAGTCCGAGCAGGTTAAAAAGAACTATATGACCAGCCAGCATATTAGCAAACAAACGAATTGCCAGTGCACCAGCCTTGATGAACAATCCAAGAAGCTCTATCGGGACAAGAACAATCAACACCCACCACGGAATACCATGTGGAATGAACCCCTTAAAGAAACCAAGCACACCGGTCCGATACATCGCCCCGAATATCATGAAGAACAAGGTTATGCACGCCAGCGTCCCGGTTACCGCCAGGTTACTTGTTGCGGCGGCAAGCCCGGGAACAAGGCCAACAAGGTTCATCGTCAGAATAAAAAAGAAAAACGTGCAGAACAATGGCGCCATTTTTCTTCCATCATCAGGACCAAGATAGGCAATCGCAATATCATTACGGACAAAAGCAACAAAAGATTCCAGAAGGTTGGTAAACCCGGAAGGCACGGCCTGCTGTTTTTTATACAACAGCCCAAACGACAACAGAAGCAGGAAAGCAGAAAATATAAGCATGAGACCATGCAGGCTGACAAAAGATGGAAGGTCAAAACTGACTTTAGGGAAAGGCATCATGCCGTGCGAATCACTGACATGGTGCATGATGAATCCCTGTACAGCATCCATCTTCATTTGCACAGATGAAACAGCCGCCGTAACCGCTGCATTTGTGTTGACGGCCATCTCGCTCATTTCTGCTGCATGCTCCTCAGGTTAACAACGTTCATCCTTACGGTCTCGACAATCATAAAAACAAAATAACTCACCAGGAAAACCAGCACAAAAGGTTCAAACCTGATCAAATACGTCAATTTAACGGAAAGGATAATAACAAGAACCGCAAGAACACGCAACACATTGCCTACGGCACCCCATGCAATAAAACCATGGCGCTGCCTCTTCATGGCAATCACGTTAATTCCCATGGAAAACAGCGCATTCGTAGATGCCAACCCCCACCCCGAAATGAAATCCACAGATGATACAATTCCAAAAATCATTTTCGCAGTAATAAAAGACACCGTCAGGGAAATAAAGCAACTCATGAGCCAGCCGGTCCATGCGCCCTCAGAAAGTTCTGGCTTACCTGTAGCCACATTCTCCTGCCCACGGTCACTCATTAGATCAGAATCACTCATAATTCCCCGGGTACATTACCCTTATTATCCTTGTCGTCATCATCTGCAGAGTTCAACAGCCTTATTACCTTCCATATTTCATAAGCCCCATAAACAAGCCCAAGACCCATTCCGCACAGCGTCCAGAAGAATCCACCCCCCAGATTCTTGTCGGCATAATAACCAAGAAAAGTAAACAATCCCATACCAACCGCTAGATTGGTTCCAAGAGTTATGGCCTGGCTGGCTTTCCGCAAGAAATCGCTATTTTTCTTTTCCCTGATCTTGTCATGTTTATGTATTTCAGGCTCCAGCGACATGGAGTTGATTAAAAGGGGTAACTCACTGCTTGTCAAGAAGCCTGCAGGGGGTATATCATAGATCCGGAAGGTCATTAGAAAAAGACAGGTTTGGTTTGTGGAGGAACTGACAAATGGACAACGATGCTTATGTCGCTCCTGAGGATATTTGCGGCCGAATAGGCGAAATCAGGTTTTTCGAGGATTTTATCAAAAACAGGGACGGAGTCCGCGACCAAGCCGGAATTGGACTGCCTTTTGTTACAATTTCAAGGGAAGCCTCCTCAGGGGGCCATCTCCTTTCACATGTCCTAATGTCTGATTTCTTGAAGCAGGAAGACTACAGTGGCCTGTTCAAAGACTGGCACATATTTGACAGGCAATTATGCGAAGCTGTCGCCCAGAATGCACAGATGCAGAATTCCGTGGAACAGTTGCTACACGAGAAATATCATTCCGAATTCAAGGACTTCATCGACAGTTTGTTTACTGGCCAATCCGACAAGTATACCCTTCACAAAACGACATCGAGAATCATCCATATGCTTGCCAGCATTGGCAAAGTCATAATTGTGAATTCCAGCGCATGTTGTGTCACAAGAGACCTGAAGTCAGGCATACATATCCGGCTCGTTGCGCCGGAATTGAAGCGAACTGCATGGATGATGAAGCGTTTCAACATGAATAAAGCCGATGCCATGGAAGCTATAGCCGAACAGGATCTTTGCCAGAACAAACTGATCAAACAGTATTTCAACAAGAATGTCGAAGATCCTCTGCTCTACGATACCATCTGGAATACTGCACGGGTGGAAATGCATGAGATCTCACATGCGATTATTGACATGATACGTGACCGTGCAAGAAGGCTGAGAGAAGTTACCTGAACAGAAAAGCCGGCAGAGATCAATGACAAAGCCCCGGATTCTTATTCTACGTGGAGGTGCCATTGGCGATTTCATTTTCACCCTCCCTGCACTCCGGGCATTGCGTGCACAATGGCAGGAGAGTTACATAGAAATTACCGGCTATCCTCATATCGCACAGCTGGCACTCGCCGGAGGCATGGCTGATTTGGTATCATCGCTCGACAAGGCAGAGATCGCTCGCTACTTCTCCCTGAAACCTTCCATTCCACGCGAGCAGGCAGATTACATCAAGTCTTTTGACATTATTATCTCATACCTGTTCGACCCGGCTGGAAGCGTAACAAAAAATCTTTTATCTATAGGAGCCAAACAAGTCATTTACGGCTCACCGGTAGTCAAAGCCGGACACGCAGTTGACTCTTTGATGAAACCATTGGAGAAGCTTGCAATCTACCCCGAAAACAACGAAACACCCATCCTGAACCTCCAGGAGTCACGGAAAGAATATGGTCGCAAAATTCTTGAGAAAATAGGTCGCCAGGTGCTTGCAATACACCCCGGCAGCGGAAGTCCGGCAAAAAACTGGCCACTTAACCGGTTCATCTCTCTGAGCAGGAAAATATCAGGTTCCGGCAGATTCGAACCGATCTTTCTTATTGGTGAAGCTGATGCAGAAATCGCCACCACTCTTTCAAAAAATAAAATCGCAGTCCCAATATTGTCCGGATATTCACTTGTTGATCTTGCAGGAATTCTGTCGGCATGTTGCGGCTACATCGGTAATGACTCCGGCATAACGCATCTGGCCGCCTCGCTTGGAATCCCGGTGGTTGCTATTTATGGACCGACCGATCCGGCAATGTGGGCACCTCGTGGACCAAACACACAAATAATAGCATCAAGTAATAGAAGCGAAAAACGTTTGGCAGAGATCTCTGAAGAACGCGTACTGGAAGCGTTGGCCCAATCACAGGCCAGCAACCTCTGAATGTTCAACGTAGAATTGCATGCCTGTTGCAACAATTTCTCAACTCAGTACTTGAAGCAACTGCCGCCGATATACTCACGAAGGATGGAATCACGCGGAATAACCCTGTCTGGAGCTGAAAGAAAGTTGACCAGGAATTCCGACAGCCGCCTCACCTCGGCATATTCGGGGCAGGAAGGTTTCACCTCCATAAGGAGTGGTTCAACAAGCGGTTTCAAAACAGCAAGTTCATAATCCAGAGCCGAGTTGAAAACCGCATTCGCTTCACGCTGGAAAGGGAATATCCATGCCTTTTCCCCTCTTCGAACCGATGGCCATAACTGGATTGTCTCCATCGCCGAATGTCCCCTGAACTTATTGTCCCGCACCATCCTCCTCATCAGCCTGTTGTCAGTGGTAGAGATCCTGTTGTTAGAATCAAGATTAAGCTGGGTCAACGCGCTTATGTAAATCTTGAACTTGTTTGCAGCCGGAACCATCTGTGTCAGACGCGGGTTCAGACCATGTATACCCTCTATAATGAGTATCTGATCCTCGGCAATTCTGATCTTCGTGCCACGGTACTCGCGGTGTTTCTCTTCGAAGTTGAATACAGGAGCCTCAATCTCCCCGCCCTGCACCAGCGTCAACAGGTCCCTGTTGAACAGCTCAAGATCCACAGCCTCCAGATGCTCATAGTCGAGCTTACCATCCTCGTCCCGAGGATTCTTTTCAGGACCCACAAAGTAATCATCCGTAGCAAGTGTCACCGGACGAAGCCCGTTGACATTGAGGTGTGTTGTCAACCGCTTGGCAAAAGTGGTTTTACCAGCCGATGAAGGACCTGCAATGAGAACCAGTTTTATCTGTTTTCTTCCCTCGGAAATCATGTCGGCAATCTTTGAGATTTTCTTCTCATGCAGGCCTTCGCTGGTCAAAATGAAATCCTCTATCTCGCCTTTTGCAATAATCTCGTTCAGACGACCAACGGTATCTACCCCAAGCACGCGCCCCCACTGCTTGTGCTCCTGGAAAACCTGGAAAAGATGGGGTTGATCTTCAAATGGAGGAAGCACTTTCATTTCAAGCCGGTCAGGAAGGTGCAGAACAAATCCCGGCTTATAGGTAATTAACTTCCACTGTTGAAGGACTCCTGTACTGGGAACAAGCGGACCGTGAGAAAGATCGGAAAAACCCTTGCAATAATGGATTACTATGTGCGGAGGATTGCGGTATCTCAAAAGATTAAGCCTGTCATGCTGCCCCGACGTCTCAAACGCCTCGACAGCGTCGGTGTATGAGACTTTCCGACGCTCAATCGTTATATCCTCTTTTACTATCTCATGCATCCTCGCTTCTATTGCCGCGACCTGATCACAGGTTATTCCTTCCGGGCCGGCGGCGTTCTTCTTAAAGCTGCAGTACAATCCCTGCCCGAAAGAATGTTCAACGGACAGCACGGCATCCGGATAAAGCTCCCGGACGGCCTTGGCGAGCAGAAAACAGAGGGAATGCCTGTAAATGCGCCAGCCATGCGGATCAGCAGCGGTAATGAATCGCACTGTGCTGTTGAAAGACAGAGGGTAAGACAGCGATGAAGCATCATTGTTTACCATCGCCCCGATATAAGGCAACTCCGATGGACCTGCATGATCCCTTATCAACGAGCCAACTTCACTACCAACCAGACATCTAACGATCGAACCGTTTTCGAAAGTCACGGTAATTTTGTTCATCAATTATGGCTTCCTCCTGTTGTAAACACCGAACTCCCTGACAGTATCGAACATTGCCAGGACGTTTTCAACAGGAGTTTCTTCAAGAATTGTGTCATGACTGGCACCAGCAACATAACCGCCGCCCGACATCATTATACCAAGGACTCTCCTGGTTTGTTCAAGAACCGTCCTCGGTTGTCCATCGATCAAAACGTGATGAGAGTCAATCCCGCCGTTGAACAGCAGTTTCTTTCCAAACTTCTGCTTGAGCTCAGCAAGATCCATCCCCCGACATGAAGGCTGGACGGCATGTAATCCATCCAAACCTGCTTCAACCAGCATCGGGATCAGCGGAGCTACCCCCCCACAGCAGTGCATCTGCACCTTTAGCTTGTAAGCGTGACCAAGATCGATGAGCCTTTTAAAATGCGGCAGGAGAAAACGATCAAATAGTTCAGGCCCCAACAGTGGCCCAGTCTGACTGCCAAGGTCATTGCCTATGAAGAAAATATCCATGACATCACCTGCAGCATCAAACATCCGCTGACTCACCGCGGCATAGTAATCAACCAGGTACTTCATCACGGCATCAACCAGTTCAGGTTCATCATACATTTTCATGTAAAGATTTTCCATACCGAACAGGTCTATTGCATCATGCCAGAATGGCGACCAGTCACCGCCCAGAATGGCATAATCTCCATTATATGCCTGAGCTGCATCCTTTATCTTCGAAACATCCATCCACTTTGGATCCGGCCACGGATAATCATAAACATCCCTGAGTGTTGCGCTGGCGAGAGGATGATTAATAGGCTGTCCATACCCAAGCCCATGCCGCTCAACACCGAAAACGGTCCTGGAGGCTGCGCCCTCAGAAAGAGTAAAATGCGGACCAACATATTCCGCGAAAACGCGCCTGAAGTCATCCATGAACCTTACTCGCAATGCTTCGTCATTAAGTTTTAGCTCACGCTTGGCTTTTGCCCAGAACTCTTCGGATGCTCCACACCACATGGGAACTCGGTCCGGTTCCTGGTGATTAAATGCGGCCAGTACTCTGTCTCTTGAGATCATTTGCAGTGAAAAACCTCCTCCATGGCAACCCACCACTCGCCTTTCTTCCTGCTCTTAAGCGGCTTCTGGCAAGGGATACAAAAAGTCCACCATCTCTGTGTTTCAGGATCAGCCGCCATTTTTAACATATCGGCTTTGAAATTCTCACCAATATATTCAAAGTAACTGAAAAGATAAAAGTCCCTGCCGAGCTTATGGAGGTAAATGGAATAATTACGGATATTGCATTTCCAGATCATTTTCAGCACACCCGGCCAGACAGCAGCATGCAGCTTCTTGTACTCCTTGACTTTAGCTGCCCTGAGTCCTATCACCATGCCATATCTAGTCATCGTACCCCTCCTTGCTTTAATCGAGAACCATCTCATCCATGCAGGCGTCAAACATTCTGACTGCCCAGGTAATTACCATAGGTCAGCGCCATTATCGCAAGCATCAGTACGGCAAGAGCCACTCCGATCGTAGCTTTGGTGCTATGCCGACACTCCTTCCACTCGCGGAACAATACTGCAACCGCATTACTGAACAAAACCAGCATAATCATATGAATCGCCCAGCTCGTAAACTTGTACTCGCCCATTCGTACATGGCCCAGATTGTAGAAAAAAAACTGACCGTACCACAAAACTCCGGTCAAGGCTGCCATGCCGAAGTTGAGCGGCAGGCTTGCCTTTTCCTGTCCAGCAGGCAGCTCAACCAGCTCACCAAGAGTCT
>MHBM01000147.1 GCA_001804885.1 Lentisphaerae bacterium RIFOXYA12_FULL_48_11 | reverse complement strand
CTGCTGGCTTATAACCATGCCATAAACACCATCAACAATGTGATCAAGATCACCATACGCCAGCTTGCCGCTTTCGACCTTCGCTGTTCTTTCACTCAGCATTCCCTGCCATATCGTAATAACACCAAATATAACCAGAGGGATGGCTGTGCCAAGAATTCCCATGCTCAGCAGTTTTGCGCTCAGACTCCATTTCTTGTTCATATTCTCTCTCCTTTGTTAATTCTTGATTAAACCCGCCAACACTTTGTCTACATCCAGCAGCATAACGACCTTCTTGCCTATCTTTCCCATACCCAGAATGAAATCCGTGTTAACCGATGTCCCGAACTCTGGCGCCGCCTCTATCAGCTCACCATTGATGTCCAGTACCTCCGACACCTCATCTACAATGGTACCCATCGTTACCGTGCCACCACCATGTGTCACCTGGACAACAATTACACATGTCTTGTCCGTCGCTTCCTTGGCCGCCATCCCGAACTTCAGCCTTAGGTCCACCACTGGGATCACCTTGCCGCGCAGGTTTATCACACCCTTCACAAATTCCGGCATTTGGGGTATTTTTGTGATCTCCATCATTTTGATGATTTCCTGTACCTTCAATATCTCCAGGCCGAATTCCTCCGCCTCCAGCTTGAAGGTAAGATACTTTCCTGCTTTGTCAGTCATGCCGCTTGCGGCATGATTCATTACCTCTGCATTATTTCCTGCCATGACAGACTCCTCCTTCTCTCAGGCCATGTTTTTTTCACTCGTCGCCAGTTTTACCAGCCCCGCTACATCAATAATCAATCCTGGCTTACCGTCCGCCATAATACTTGCACCTGATACTCCCGCCACAGCACCCATTGCATCACTTAAGCTCTTTATCACCGTCTGTTGCTGTCCAAGGATATCGTCCACCAGCAGTGCCGTCTGACGGCCTCCATCCTCAATAACAACCACAATACCATCACAGGGAGAGGCAATAGCCCCAGCCACATGAAAAAGTTTCGACAGTCGGAACAGCGGCAGAAGTTTCTCACGGAACTGCATAACCTCGCCACGCCCTGTGACTGTCGAGATCATTTGAGGAACAGGACGAAGTGATTCAATAATCGAAAGTGTCGGTATGATGTATGTCTCGCCGCCAACACACACAATCATGCCGTCAATGATTGCCATGGTAAGCGGTAGAACCAGCGTGAAGGTTGCACCTTTGCCATAAGTCGAGTCAATAAGTATGCTGCCCCTCATATTCTCGATATTTCTGCGCACAACATCCATGCCTACACCACGCCCCGAAATCTCGGTCACAACCTTTGCAGTAGAAAAACCGGCCTGGAATATCATCGCAAAGATTTCCTGGTCAGGCATTTTATCCGCCTGGGCCACAGTAATCAGGCCACGCTCAATACCCTTCGCCGCGATAGCCTTGCGATCAAGCCCTTTCCCGTCGTCCGTAATTTCTATGTGAATGTTGCCACCTTTGTGGAATGCCTTGAGAATAATATGGCCGAGAGGATCTTTACCCGCCTTGACCCTGTCTCCTTCTGTGGCCTCTATCCCATGATCCACAGAATTACGGATCATGTGGATGAGCGGATCGCCAAGTTTGTCAACCATCCCGCGGTCCAGTTCGGTCTCGTTTCCAACCAGGGATATCTCAACGCGCTTATCAGCTTTCTTGGCAAGATCACGTACAAGTCGCACCATCTTCCGGAAAGTCGCATCGATCGGCACCATCCTCATGGCCATGCTCATATCCTGGAGCATCCGCGTGATCTTACCGAGATGCCCAATATTCTTTTCTATCCTCTGCGACCTGAGCGACAGTATTTCGGCATCCTGAGCAACAATAGATTCGGCAATAACCATCTCACCGATTGTATCGATAAGCAGATCCAGTCTCTCGGCATCAATCTTGACGGTCTGCCCGATCATCGCACCAGCCTGTTGACCCGCCGCCTTCTCGCCGGCGGGAACGGCTTCGCCATTAGTTGCGGTACCTGCCGGCACAGAAGTCTTATCCTCTCCTGAACCAGTGCTTCTTTCCTGACTGCTGACTTCTGATTTCTGGCCTCCGGTTTCAGCCTTCTTCTCAATTGCTTCTCCGGCCAGCACCTTCGTAAGATCGCCAAGCACATTAAGTATCTCCTGCCTTGCCATAAATGGTTTCTTGGCTTGAAGCGCAACGCCAAGATCAGATACCAGGTTTTTCAGAAGATCGAGGGATGCAAAAGTCACGTCAACAACAGACCCCGCGAATTGTCGCTTACCACGCCTCACATCATCCAGCAGGGTCTCTGCCTTGTGAGCAAGGCTGCCTATCGGAGGCAAACCAAGAAATCCCGAGACACCCTTGATCGTATGGAAAGAACGGAACACAGCCCCTATCGCATCCTGGTTTGTTGGTTCGTTCTCAAGAATAAGCAGGTTCTCGTCGGCAATCTCAAAATGTTCGTTTGCTTCTTTTACAAAGTCGGCAGCAAGGTCTGCATCACCAATCTGGATACTTTTCAACAAATGACTCAGGTCCACAACTGGCGCAGAAGAAGCGACAGGTTTATTCTGAACAACCGTTTTGCTTTTATCAGTCGCATCACTTTTCTGCTTATCCGTTTCTTTTACCGTGGCATCGCCACTTCCAGTTTTCCCAAGCAATCTGGCAAGTAGTTCATCTGCACTTTCCGGAAGCGCTCCATTCGCGTATGCCTTGACTGCCTTTTCAAGCCAGTCTTTTGCCTCAAATAAAATATCCGCTGATATTTTATGGCCATTATCCTCCAGGTAATCTTCAAGCTTGTGGCAGAAGCTCTGCATATCGTTGATGCCTACCACCCCGGATTCTCCCTTCATCGTGTGCAGCAAACGCTTCAGGGCGGCCAGGTGCTGCCTACCATCAGGTGAACCTGCACTTTTCTCAAAAGCCAGGATTTTCTCCTCTATGTCAGGGAAAACAGATATCTGCTGTTCAATAAAGGCCTGAAATATTACATCATCAACCCCAGGCGGCAGCACAAATGCCGGCTTGGCTGCAACCGGCTTATCACTTTTTACTGATGACTGGCCACTTCTTCTCGCCGGCTGATCACTGCTCACTGATAACTGATCACTGTTTACCTGCTTTCCGCTTTCCTCCGGCCCTCCATTAAGATCAATCCCAAGCTCAACAGGCAACCCCGCACGTCGCACATCACTTCCACGACAAACCGTCTGGAACGCCATAACGGTACGACCCACAAGCTCCAGATCCTTTACTGGATCCTTGGATTCCTCGAAAATTATTCTTTCAACCATTTTGGCGACAACACCTGCTGCCTCCTTCAGTTTATCCGCCTGCCACTGTCCGCCGCATTCTGCAGGAACAAAGGAAGATGCAAGCTCCTTGAGAAGCTTGGAAAAAAATGCCAGACCCTGCAGGTCCTTATGATCAAGCATCACGCATTGTTCTGCCGCCTTCTCAACCAGATCATTAAGCTTCAATCCTTTTGTCATGGCCGACATAAATTATCCATTCGCTAAAGAGCCGGCACTCTTGCAGCAACCGGCTTCAAGAGATGCCCTGACTGTTGTTAACAATGTATTACGGTCAAAAGGCTTGACCAACATTCCGGAATAAAACGGTATGTTTATCGTTGGATTTCTTTCGTACAAAAGATTACCCGTCATGAGTACAACCTTGGGATATGGAAGGAATGTTTCTATCTGCTGCAGAGCTTCTTCGCCAGAACAGTTAGGCATCTGGAGATCGAGCAAAACCAGATCCACCGGCCGATCCATTCCATTTTGCTTTTTTAGCTGCGCAACGACCTCAAGTCCGTCACAGGCCTGGACCACTTCAAAGCCGTTATTCTCAAGAACTATTCTTGCAGCAGACCTGATCGCCCTTTCGTCATCGGCAATCATAATTCTTGGCTTCATCATCCTACCTCTCCAGCATTAAGAAAGTAACAATCATGAAGGCTTACAACAGAAACTGCAGGCCAACTAACACTGTTGTCGGGCTGTCACCCCAGCGGTATTCGACTCCGCCACGGGCATTGTGCCCCTTGAGAAAATAGTTCAGGCCGACAGTATAATCTTCAACGCTGACCCCGCTGTCCGCATCCTGGATACTGTATTTACCCGTCAACTGTGTCTGTTTTACCATAGCACCAAGCTCCACGCAGGCCGTATCACCATCAAATGAAATATTGTCCCACGTATACCAGCCACCGTTGAGAGTCAGACCAACAGGTCCAGCCTGGAAGCCCGACTGGAAATCAACAACAAACGCTTCGTTGTCCGTTATTGTTCTGACCTTGTTTGTTGTACCAGCAACAGTAGTAGAGGTGAGTGTCGCCTTTTCCTGCTGGTCAATACCGGCACCAATCGAAAAATATGGCGCACCTTTCCCAAGACGCTCCTGGTTGAAGAACCAGCTGGTCTCTGCCTTGCCAATCAAATTCAATGCAATATGACCGGTCAGGCGAAGCGAGGCTTCAGGGTTCTTGGTGCCTTCAACCGAATCATATCCGTCGTATGCGCCAACAATATAAGAAAACCGGTCACTCAGATTTCCGTGCAACTCGGCACCGTAATCGCGCCAGACAAAGGTGTTTACCAGCTTGATAACCTCGGCGTTATAGTCAACGCCCAGGAGCGAACTCGCTCCCGCACGGTTTTCAAACGAGAACGGCAGCAGAATAAGACCGGCCTTCAGCCACTGTTCGCCAAAATCACACTTGTTCAGGCGAAAATCAACATAAGCATCCTGAATATCTACGTGCGCCGTGGAAACACCATTCTTCCCGGCATTCGCGGCATCGGTCTCAACAAAGAACATGACTCCATCTTTAACCTGTCCGGACAGAATAATTCTGCCGCGTCTCAGAAAGAAATCCTCTTTGTCGGTTCCATTGTCAGTATATAGAAAATGTGGTTGTCCCATCACTCCCAGCTGCATCCAGCAGTTACTGTCGCTATTGATTTCCCACTTGGGACCCGCCAATACCGAACCCACCGTAAGAACCATCACTGCAACCAGCCCTGCCAATATCTTCTGCATTATGTAGCCCTTTCTGTTAGGTATTTCGCATTTCCTGCAACTGACACAATCGGGTAATAAGCATCGCAGAAGGCATACCAACACGGACAAAAAAATTTAACATGTTGATTATAAGCATGATACACATCATACGTTATTCGACGAAAGGGTGCAGAGTATTCGATTAATAGATGAACTTTAATCCTGTCAGAAATCGAAGAAACCAATGGAAGAGATGAGTATGGTGCTGCTTTGAAAAACTTACAGGGGATGAAAAACTTACACCCAATCAAGAACGTGTATACAGTGTAGCGGGAATACTAAACACTATCCTGGCCTTCAGGCTGTTCCTTCGATTTCTTTAAATGCCACATCAGCGCCTGACGGTTGGTCTTGAGAATCTCGGCTGCCCTTGAACAATTACCGCCACTGCGATGCATTGCCTCATCCACAAGAAGACGTTTCACATCTGCAAACGGAGGCAGCGTCTCCGCGAAATATTTACCATGCCCGAAAGAACCGCTTATGACCATGTTCCTTTCCGGCTTGGTCCGTGCATGACTTCCTTTTGAATCAATGTATTCCTTGAAATAGCTCAATGAGAGGATTTTTGACTTATGACGTGCAACCGCATCATTAATCATTAATTCAAGCTCCCTCACGTTACCTGGAAAGCTGTATTCCGCAAGAAGAGGAATTAACTCTTTCGGGGCAGAAGGTTTCTTTTTCTTCAAAACGTCCGCAGCACGCTGGAGGAAGCAGTTAACAAGCAGAGGGAGATCATCCAGGCGTTTCCTGAGGGGAGGAACATGAATGTTATGGGCACTTAACCTGTAGAAAAGATCCGGACGGAATCTTCCGTCCTTCTGCCGAACATCAAGATCAGCGTTTGTAGCAGCAATAATTCTTATATCCGTAGCGATAGGTACATCCTCGCCGAGCGGCGTATAGGAATGTTCCTGGATCAGGCGGAGAAGCTTTATCTGGGACATCGTAGACAAATCACCAATCTCATCAAGGAACAACGTGCCGCCATCAGCCGAGACAATCAGGCCCGAACGCGCCGTTTCCGCACCCGAAAATGCACCCTTTCTGTGGCCGAACAAGGTGTCGGAAAACATGTTGTCATCAAGACCGGCTACATTAACCGCGATAAAACTACCGCGCCTTCCGCTTGCCTTGTGAACAGCCTGGGCTACCAGCTCTTTGCCCGCACCGGTTTCCCCCATCAGAAGAACCGGATAAGGTGTGGGGGCAATCGCCTCAATATACTTGAACATGGTTTTCATTTCCATATTCCCTGTTACAATGTCTGAAAAGAACTCCGGATGTTCAATCTCGTCAGAGAAATATCCACGAGCAAGTATCTCATTTTCTTTCTGTAATTTTCGCAATCGGAGTGCATTTCTTACTACCGTTATGACTCTTTCAGAAGTTACAGGCTTGACAAGGTAGTCATAAGCACCTTTCCTGGTGCTTTTAACTGCAGATTCAATATCCTGCCTTCCGGTAACTATAATGACCGGGACTTCCGGCTGCCATTTGCCTGCCTCATCAAGGAGTTGCTCTCCCGAAACGTGTGGCATATTCAAATCAATAAGGATCACATCCAGTATTTGTGTCTGTATACATTCAAGCGCTTTACGACTGTCCGTATGACAGATAAGGTTGTTAAAGCCATGTTGCTTGAGTACAATCCTGTAACCACTGACGATCGGCTCCTCATCGTCAACGACAAGTATCGCATTTAAAGGATTTAATGTTCCCATCGTTAGTCTTTTCCATCCTTTACCGGCAGCAATATCACAGCGGTCGTTCCCTGCTTCGGAGTTGACTCAAAATCAAGCTGTCCGCCATGTTTCTCAATAATCTGTGACGAAATTGGAATTCCAAGGCCGGTACCACCGGTGTCTTTTTTTGTTGTGAAGAAAGGTTCTTTGATACGTTGCAGCACATACTGGGACATTCCCGCCCCTTCATCCTTTATTTTGACTATCACTCTACTTGAAGCTTTGTCATGGATCGAAGAAACAGTCAGCTTTTTCCTCCTGTCATTCATGGCCTCGCACGCATTCACAAGCAGGTTGATTATGACCTGTTCCAGTTTCTGCGGACTTCCTTTTATCAAAGGAATGTTCTTTTCTTCTTCAAACCTGAAATTATCCGTTGCATTCTTGATCTTATTCCATGTCAGGGTTATTGCGGACCTAATAACCCGGTTGACATCAACATCTTCTTTCAATTCCAGCGGCTTGTCTTTTGAAAACTCCTTCAGTTCCTCGACAATATGTTTAATTCGTTCAGCTCCCTGCAGGATATTTCTGAAAGTTTCTTCCGCATCTTTCCTGAGCTCGTCCAGCATTTCCCTGTCGGGCGCGTTGACACCCGCAAAATTATCTGCAAGAGACATTATCCGTTTTAAGGTCTCTTCAAGAGCTGAGGCGTTAAGCATGATAAACATATTTGGATTATTGATTTCATGCGCTACACCGGCCACCAGGGTCCCGAGCGAGGCAAGCTTGTCTGCCCTGAGAAGCTGTTCCTGCTGCCAGAGCTCACGCTCTTCCGCGTGTTTCCTCTGGGTAATATCAGAATGGATACCAATGACTCGAAGAGGTTTCCCATTTTCTGCTCTTTCCACCACTTTACCCCTGTCGAGAATCCACTTGTAGGTCCCGTCTTTGCAAAGCATCCTGTGTTCATTTTGGTAGACCGGCGTCTCACCATTAAAATGGCGCTCAAGATCAGCCAGACATCGCTCTATATCATCCGGATGAATACGTTTTTTCCACTCATCCAAGAAATCCCCAATCTCATCTTCCGCATAACCCAGCATATTTTTCCATTGTTTGGAGAAATACACCTTGTTCGTGCTGACATTCCAGTCCCAGACTCCATCGCCTGCCCCCTCAAGCGCAAAATGCCAGCGTTCCTCACTTTCCCGTAAAGCGTGCTCCGCCTTTCTTCGATCAGTAACGTCGCGCACAATCGAAATGACAGCGTCAGGACCGCATGGCATCATGCGGCTTTCATGAAAACGGTTCACACCGTCAACAACAAGATCATACTCAAAAACCTGCAGTTGCCCGCTGCTAATAGTCTCCTGCACTTTTTGAATAGCAATGCCGGCAAGTTGAGGCGGTAACACATCCCCGATACTCTTCCCAACAATCTGTTCCGGAGGTAATAATAAAAGATTCTTATTAGCCGACTGACAGTCAAGGAACCTGTTATTACTGTCAATCCTTAAGATCAAGTCCGGCATCGCTGCAACAATTGAGCGGTTACGAGTCTCGCTTTCTATAAGCGCGAACTGCATCTGCATAAACTCTGTTATATCGCGTCCTGAAGCCATTACTGCCCGGACACTCCCCTTCTCATCCAACTCAGGTACCAGCATCCAGTCAATCCACACATTGTTAGGCAGTTTAAAATCAACTCTCTCCATTGTTTTCGTGCGAAAAACAGTCTGAATGGCATTCTCCCAGAGAGTTGTAAGTTCCCTGGGAAATCCCAATCCAGCGTGCGTTTTACCTATAAACTCTGCGGCGGGAATTCCTGTCTGCCTTTCGACAACAGGATTAACGTAAAGATGACGTCCTCTTGCATCGAATCTCATGATCGTATCGAGGGAATTCTCGGCAAGGGCGCGAAACCGCATTTCACTATCACGCAACAATTGTTCAGTTTTCCTGCGCTCAGTGATGTCACGGGTGATGCCGATAATGCCGGCTGGCTTGTTATCATCCGACCACAGGAACGAAGAGGAAACCTCAGACCAGAACATGGAACCATCTTTGCGCAACTCCTCTGCTTCAAAAATCTTCACACGGTTATGATCATAATTTCCGGCAGCAACCAGCGCCAGCTCTTCTTCAATCATTGCTTTGCTTCTTTCCGCATGAATCGGTGGTATGAGGTCACCGAGACTCATTTTCATGACTTCATCCACGGTCCAGCCGTAAAGACGCTCCACCGCCGGGCTGATATAAATATACTGGCCGGACAGATTCGAGATCCATATCATGTCCGGACTGCACCGGGCCATCCTGCGATACCGTTCCTCGCTTATCCTCAAGGCCATTTCCGCTTTATTGCGATCAGTAATGTCGCGAAGGACACCCGTAACACCGACAATTTCACCCTCCTTGTCACGCAGAACTTTCCCGATCTCTTCTATCCAAATCTCCAGGTTCAGGCTGTTCTTGATCCGAAATTGGCTCGCGATCTCAAGACCTGTTGTTATGGTTTTTTCGAATTCTTTTAGAAGCTTCCTGCAGTCATCCGGATGGATAAATTCAACAAGGTTATGACCGATGACATCTTTCTGCTCATAACCATAACGTGAAACCATGGGGCTGACATATGTAAAATTACCTTCGGCATCAACCTGGTAGATTATGTCCTGGGTATTCTCAGCAAGAATACGGTATTTCCGTTCACTGATTCTTAAAGCTTCATCTGCGAGCCGGCGCTCTTTCCTTACACGCGCATCTCGCATTTCTCTTTCAATTGCAGGCACCAGGCGCGTCAGATTATCTTTCATGAGATAATCATGGGCACCGGCCTTCATCATCGTTACAGCAATATCTTCGCCTATGGTACCGGACACCACTAGAAAAGGAATATCCAGCATGGTCTGTTGCTTCAGAAGTTCAAGAGCCCTCGGGGCATCAAAATCAGGAAGACTGTAATCACATATTATCACATCCCAGACCTGATCAATCAGAACAGACTTCATCTGGCTGGCATTTTCAACCCGCTCGTAAAATACTTCATAACCGGACTTGACCAGACTGCGAACGATTAGCTTCGCATCGCTTTCGGAATCCTCTACCATTAACAGTCGAAGTTGCATTTTTATTACCGATTCGTTTCAGGAGGCGGTTCATTCAAGAGAAGCCAGTATAAGCCCAGTTGTTCAATTGCGGATGCAAACTGGACAAAATCAACTGGTTTACAGATGTAACTGTTCACGCCAAGATCATAACCTGTAGCCACATCTTTTTCCTCCTTTGATGAGGTCAAGATCACCACAGGCAATCGGCGCGTACGCGAATCGGCGCGAATCCTCCGTAACACTTCCAAACCATCCACCTTGGGCAAATTCAGGTCCAGTAGAACAATGGCCGGCAATTGAGTGATATTCCGTCCAGCATGTTTACCGGAGCCAAACAGATACTCCAAAGCTTCCGCACCATCCTTGGCGACAATCAGTTCATTAGCAATATGGTTCTTACGCAACGCACGTTGCGTAAGAGCAACATCACTGGGATTATCTTCTACGAGCAGAATAGTTTTCAGTGAAATATTCATTGTGCCTCCTGTAATGTAAAATAAAAGGTTGCACCCTGATCTACTTTTGCATCGGCCCAAATCCGCCCACCATGGCGGTTAATGATGTGCTTCACTGAGGCCAGACCAATTCCCGTACCGGGAAATTCCGCTGCTGAGTGCATGCGCTGAAACGTTCCAAAGAGTTTTGGCACATATGCCATATTAAAACCCGCGCCATTGTCGCATATAAAATATGTTGAACGGTCATTTATCATGGTCTGCCCAAATTCTATTCGCGCCAAATCCCGTTTGCCAGTGAATTTGACGGCATTGTCTAAAAGGTTCGTGAGCGCAATCTCCAGTAGATGGCCGTCCCCCTTGTCTTGCATGCCGGGCTGGATGATAAATTCAATCTGGCGAACTGGATTCGCCTGCCGAAGGCGTGCTGCAATATCCCCGGCGATCGTCGTGATATCCACCGGCATTACGTTCATTTCTGCACGTGTAATGCGGGACAACCGCAGCAAATCATCGATCAACTGGCCCATGCGCTGGGTTTCGGAACGAATATAACGCAGATGTTCAAGAGCCTCAGCATCCAGCTTGTCCTTATAGTCTTCCATCAACGCCAGGCTCCAGCCATCAATACCACGCAATGG
>MHBM01000146.1 GCA_001804885.1 Lentisphaerae bacterium RIFOXYA12_FULL_48_11 | reverse complement strand
GCCGCCAGCTGTACCATACGCCTGATCCACTCGGTATTTTCCTGGGACCCATACCTTACAAAACCCGGCTTCAGTCCGGCCAATCCCCACCCTTCGTAATGTCCGAAAAGCTTATCAATATCGTGGGCACGCAGCGTCTTACCCGCCTCAATATAGAGCGCCAGGCCCATCCTGCGCTCCTTCAGGTATTTAACCAATTCGGCAACATCCAGATCGACCTGTGTCACACTCTTCCAGTCGGCCCGGTAAGGAACCGGCCCCTTGGCTGCTTTGTAAGGATCCGCCTCTGTATTAGGAACCCAATCGGTATTCGCTGCCATGTTCGGCATTGTTTTCCGAAAAGTCTCACGTTCCTTTTCCGTCCACGACCACTCTGTGCCATACCAGCCCCAGTCCAACTGCATATACCTGAACCCGTTGGTATAAGATATATCAGCAAGCTTTTTTAATTCGGCCATCTTCAGGGGACAAGCCCCTTCATTACTTATCGTTTTGCCCGGAACAATCCAGCTGGTATCGTCAATTGCACACGGAGGATTAAGATTAAGCACAAGGTGTTCATGCTCAATAAGTTTACCTTCGTTTTCTCCAAGCAGGATAATACGCCATGGGCTCGAGAAACCTGATGTCACCTCCGCTTTCCCTGCTATCCCTGCCGCCAGCGTACCGTCAGCAGTCTTTGTCAGCGACATCCGGGGATAATTTACCACACAGGCTTCCAGCACCGAAGCAAACCCGCCAGGGATACTCATTGTCAGCGGCACCTTGGCACCCTTCTTGACATCGGGGATTGCCAAAGGCTCAGTCGGGAATGTCTGTTCTCCACCGTAAATCGGATAGGCCATACAACCCTGCACAAAACGGAACTCCGTCTTCTCTCTTTCAATCTCGAAACTTTTGCCGGCGGTAGAGTCCGGCAGGTTGTATCGGAATGCTACACCTTCATCATAAGCCCGCAATTCAACATTTAGAAGTCTGCCCGCTTTCCCCGCCTCCGCCAGCTCAACAACCATTCCATTAAAATTGTCAGGAATCACCTGACGTTCCCCGTAAAGAGGCTGCCAGGACAAACGTTGCTTGTTATTGGAAACTCTTATTACCCGGAAACCACCAGTGAAAGGATCTTTCAGCTCAAGGCCCAGCACTGAGTTCTGCACAATTTCTCTCCCTCGATACGAAACAGAATAACAGGGATTTGCTTCGCGAATAAGAAATTCAACCCTTATGGCCTGATCGGGTGACTGAACTTCAATTCTGGCCGGGATATCTCCGCCCTGCTGAGCACAGGCCAACATGCCAATACTAAAGAAACACACGCTTATTCCGATACCAATTCTCATATTATTTCTTTCCGAACTTATTCAAGTATCCAGCCGCCATCCACAATGCAATTATGACCAGTCGATGCTCGACTTACATTGCTCAGATAGAACAGGATATGATTTGCGATATCAGCCGGGGATATCTTGATCTTGATTGACTGCTGTTTTGCAAGATAATCCAGGTTTTTAGCCCCATCTTTACCCGTGAAATAATCAGAAATCTGCCTTTCAGTGAATATCCAGCCCGGCGTCACCGCATTAATACGAATGTTCTCCCTGCCAAGTTCCCTGCTCAAGCCGGTTGTCAGTCCTAGAATCCCGGCTTTGGTCGCAGAATATGGCGCACGACCGGGAACTCCCAGGCGGTAATTGATCGAAGATACATTGACAATAGAACGACCCAAACCGCGTCGAAGCATCGGTAAAGCATGTTTAATCACGAAGTAGTATGCTCGCAGGTTCAGATCGATCAACTCATTCCACTGCTCTATCTTTATTTCATCAATCTGGTATTTAGGGTCCATACCGGCCACATTCACAACATAGTCCAGACTGATAGTTTCGGCGGATATTTTGTCAAAAGCATTTAGAATTGAAGATGTATCGCGCAGGTCACATTTTAAGAGCGTAAACCGACTGTTTTTCAGACCACTCTCCGTACGATCCAACCCGAATACATTAACTTTATTAGCAAGCAAGCCCTGAACAGTCGCCAACCCGATCCCACAAGAAGACCCTGTAACCAAAGCATTTCGGCCCCTAAGATCCAAAAGCTGAAACTTTTCCGCCGTAGATTCAATCCATGTTTCTTTTTGATTCATTTGTTTATCGATTCGCTTTGTTAGTTAGAACTCAACTGTTCAATTCAATCCGCCAGCGAGTTGTATCATTTCCGGCCAATGTTGTCTCAACATGAGACAATAAAAATATATCTTTTACCATCCCGATCTTCCATTTTCTCAGCAACCCTTGGAATTATAATCATTCTTAATTCTGGCACAACTTTTGCTGATTATAACTTCCTAAAAGACCTCATGAGAATAAATATTTCGTTAGTATCAATTATAGCAGTTTTTTTATCATGTAATGCACTTCTGGCCGAAGAGCTAACTGTTTACGGATCACGTATAGCAGCCAATATTCTTTTGACACCCTATAAGAAAACTTTAGAACAGAAAACAGGGCTAAATGTTAGAATTGAAGAGAAAAACTGCGGAAAAGGGCTTTGCGATCTCCTCGAAGGTAAATGTGATGTAGCCCTTGCCGTTGGGGATCTGAATGCTACTCTTGATGCGGCTCGGAAATGGGACAGGGATATTGCATCAACAAACCTTTTTTATCATCCCATAGTAAGTGATGATATTGTTTTCTTTGTAAACACTTTCAATGTCATAGAAAAGCTGTCCATAGCCCAGATCAAGGATATCCTTACAGGTAAAATCACCAATTGGAAGGCTGTTGGAGGCGACGATGCACCCATACAAGTATACATGGACGTAACCGCCGGACCGATTTATTCTGCAATAAAAACAAGCTTATTTGACAATCAGGATCATCCCCTTAACTGTGCACGGGTATCCTCCATTAATCAGGCCATTGACTACGTCATAAAGTATAAGGGAGCCATCAGCGTCGCTCCTTTAAGCCACATCAACCAGGAGAAAGTCCAAATAATCCAGACAGACAGGAAAATTGAAAGACAGATGGGAGCTATTACACACGGGCAAGGCTCTGAAAAAGTCCAAAAACTACTGGACGTTATTTCTGCGGAAATAAAAAAGACAAAATCACTATCAAGACACCAGATTTCAAGGAAAATAACAGCTTCTCTATAGGCTCAGAGTCATTTCCACAGACCAAGCAATTCATCTGGAACAGCATCTTTCATGTCAGGAACCCGGAAATATGTACACTTTCCATTTGGATCAGGAAACTCTGTAAGTGTCAGTAGAATATTCCCCGGATTATCCATACCAAACCCACTGCTTCCAGCCTTGAGCCTGCACGCAACCCCTCTTGGCCGAACCGCATCGCTCGACAGCGGCTCTGACTCTATACCGGCCAGATTAATGACCATTCTTCCAAGATCAGCTCCATCCTTGTTTGCAAGGCTCTTATTTTGCTCTGGATTCAGGGTAAAAACCTGTGGGCCGCGCATTACAGCAACTCTGCCAGCCTGCCTTTTCCGCCCCTCAACAAGCCGCCATTTCATGGGCATATCAAGCGTAATCTTGTCACCCGCCTTCCACTCACGGTCAATTACAGCAAAAGTTCCTGCAGAAACCGATCGATCCATCTGTTGACCATTTATTGTAATCTTCGCTTCCTTGCACCATGATGGAATTCTGAGCTTTACGGGAAAAGCAGCCTGTTTTGAAGGTTCAACGCTGATCACAACATTTCCGGAATTCGGATAATCCGTTTCCTGTCTGACCATTATTGAAAGCCCTTCCTCCTGTTCTATTTTAGCCTGCGATTCAGCGTATATGTTAACAGCAAAACCCTTACCAAAACGGTAGTAAACAAACAGTGGTAATTCCGAAACAATTCGCCGGTAATTGCACGGACAGCAGTAAGTATCACCATTATGATAAACCCGAGCACCTTCAAGTGGAGCAAAATAGCGTATCTGGCGACCGTCCGGAGATTGCGCAGCAAACAAAGTATTGTAAATCGTCCGCTCCATCAGGTCGCCAAACCTTGAATCACCTTTCAGGCAAAGCAGGTTGTCATATACCCGCAACTGGTAAGCCGTTGAGCAACTCTCAGACAGTTCACCACGGCCATCCTGGTCATCAGTCCAGATTTCCCACTGCCCTACTCCCCCGGTAATTACCATACCATCCCTGGCAGTCATGAAATCAATCGCCCCAAGAGCCTGCTTCAAAAGTCTTTCGTCCGGTTGTACGCGGTAAAGCTCAAGCTGGGCAAGGCACATTGCCATATAAGCATAAGTGTGGCCCTCAATCAGCTTGCGTCGACCGACAATTATCGGAACAGACCAATCTTGTATGGCCCTGTCTTTCAAACAGAAATCCAGGTATTTCTTATCATTCAAAACCTTGTAGAGTGCCAGCATTGTCCGGTCAATGCCTGTGACACCGACATGTACCCCTACACTCGTCTTCTGGCCCCAGTCAGCAGGCATTTCGGGCCAGCGTTTAACGATATAATCCGCGGCCTTCCGCGCAGCATCGAGCGACTTTTTCTCTCCAAAATATCTGTAGTCGTTGATCAATGAATAAATAATATATCCCATCTCATGAACATCCCACAGCTGCCACATTCTCTTCTCTTGAACCATATCCCCGATGTAACCATCAGCCTCCTGCGCCTTGATTATTTCATCAACAAGATGCTTCTTTAACGCAACAACCTTCTCATCAGCTGTATAAGCGGCCATCCTGACCACGGTATCAATCAGCTTGCCAAGCCCTATGTAATCGGCTTTCGGCTCCCTTTTCTGAAAAGGTGCCAGAAAATCCTTGTCGACATTCAGGCGTAGAATATTGTTCGTCACTGTCACATCAATGCGCCGTCCGATTTCTCCGCCAACCTTAACCTGCTTCAGATCAAGCTGAACCAACGCATCTCCTGAATACGCCAGGCCTGTAATGCACATTGCCATGAATACTGTCGTCATTTTTTTCATTACTCTCTCCTGTCCTTTAAAACACAGCCGCAGAATATCTGTTTTCATAGAATTATCATTATTAGTGATATATACTGAATAGACTAAACAACTAAAATAATGGATTATATTATCAGGATTTTACGCAAAGGCCGATAAACCCGAATTCTGGAGGCAAACAATGTCAAAGCATGAAGTTAAGTTGAATGGATGGCAGGCTCTTGCGGGAATTGTTGCCTTGGCCGGCATCTTCGGGTTCCGGCTCATGACATTCAGCGACAAGACCGGAGATAAGGCCTTGATGCGGGAGATAGAAATACAACTGAAATCAGGCTACTTTCCGGAAGAGGTTAAAAAGCTAAAAGCTGTTTATGAAACAGGTGATAAAAATCAGATGGCGAATGCGGTGGAATCAATCACAAGCGCAAGGCTGAACATCGAATCCGTACAGGCAAGCAGTCCTCTTTTCGAATTCTCAACATCCAAGGAAGTGGTCGTAAAAGTAAGTTACACGCTTAAAGATGCCTCAGGAACAGGCGACCGGAAAACCAGTTATTATCTCTTTCATCACGGTTCCATCGGAAATGTCTGGACATATAAATACAAAACCAGCAGCCTGCGTTATTATCTCAACTTCCTCTGACATGGGTGAGATCAAGCTTACGTCTCACTGTCGCTGAACAAACAGAAAATGTCTTTTTCATTGAAAATAAACCCTGCTTCCAATTTAATGAAGTTTAATAATCATGATTGATCCGATTCCAACAGAGATGGCCCAGAAAATCGCAAACTGCCTCTATGCCGGCAGAAAGATAGAAGCTATCAAGCTCTACCGCGATCACACCGGGAAAGGACTCAAAGAGTCCAAGGATTTCATTGAAGCCCTGGAAGCAAAACTTCTCTCCAAAGAACCGGAAAAATTCACCGCGCCTCCGGCCTCAAACGGCAAAGGATGTCTCATGTCGGGGTTTATCGTTCTGGCCGTATTTATCTTTCTAATAATTATTTTGTTTGCACGAAGCAAATGAGAACCAACACTTAAACCCCATCCTGACGGCATAATTGCATGGAGAATGAACATTCACGCTCGCAGATAGTCCTGGCTGTCATTGCCGCCGCACTCGGTTTCTTTGTAGATGCTTATGACCTCCTTCTCTACAGCATTGTCCGGAACCAGAGCTTGACTGGAATCGGATTGCCCATCGATCAACTCCTTGGAACAGGAATCGACCTGCTGAACGCACAATTGATCGGCATGCTGATCGGCGGCGTAGCATGGGGCATCCTCGGGGACATCTACGGCCGGCGTTCCGTCCTTTTCGGCTCAATCATCCTCTATTCCATAGCTACTTTCTTGAACGGTTTTGTAAACTCCGTCCCGACATACGCAATATGCCGGTTTACCGCAGGGTTTGGCCTGGCCGGAGAGCTCGGGGCAGGCGTGACTCTCGTCTCAGAACTGATGTCCAGGGAAAACCGCGGATACGGCACTATGATCGTTGCAGCCGTCGGCGTGCTTGGCGTCGTCACCGCCTCTCTGGTCGGAGACAGATTCCCATGGCGTACTGCCTACTTAATAGGCGGTGGACTTGGCTTTGCGCTTTTACTCCTACGCCTCGGCGTACGAGAATCCCCTCTCTTCAACAGCGTCAAGACCACTTCGGCATCACGCGGCAATTTCTTCGCCCTGTTCACAAACGCAAAACGGTTCAGGAAATACATATGCCTCATACTGGTGGCAATGCCCATTTGGTATGCCATCGGCATCCTCATAACCTTCTCTCCTGAAATCGGAAAATCGCTCGGGTTGAGCACTGCTCCAAAAGCTTCTACCTCGGTAATGCTTTATTACCTGGCCCTCACATTCGGGGACCTGACCAATGGCCTGCTGAGCCAGATCTTCAAAAACCGCAGAAAGATCATCGGCCTTTTCATGATTCTCACAACTGTGTTCTGCGCCGGCTATTTCACGCTGGGAGGAAAAAGCATTACTTTATTCTACCTGATGTGCTTCCTTGTAGGATGGTCTTCCGGTTACTGGGCAGTCTTCATCACAGTATCTGCCGAACAGTTCGGCACAAACCTGCGCGCCACCGTTGCAGTGACGGCGCCCAATTTTGTGCGCGGACTTACAACAGTCCTCACCATTGCATTCAGCCATTTACGGACCGGCATCGGCACCGTGCCGGCGGCAGCCCTGATCGGCGCCATCACCATCCTTGTCGCCTTTGTCGCACTACTCCAGCTCGAAGAAACCTACGGCAAAGACCTAAACTACACCGAACCGGTCTGATTCTCGCGGTAAGATTGCAAATCACAATCTCGCACAGTCGTCATTAATCAGAATGTAGTTTGGCCTTCTGTCTTGCGATAGCGGCAGTTTTGGAATGCGGCGGCTTGACGCCGCTTTTCCCTTTTGATATTGCGCGAGCATTGATCGATTGGCCTCATAGTCCACCTCATCGCCTGACCGAGCAAGGTGCTTACATGACAACCTGTAGCACCTATCGAAAGGCTTCTTTTTCCGCGCCGCTTCGGCGCGGTGGAACCACGTCGTGCATTTCGTTTCTTCGGGAAAAGATTTCACATTAGATGCCGCTGCAACAAGGCGACGGGATCGGGGCTGTATAAGCATACGCACCGCATCCCGTCAACACAGTTGTAGCGAGCATATCATGTGAAAGATTTTACCGCGAAATGCACGGCGACTCTTCCGCGCTTACGATACCTGTCAAGCTGGACCTATATCAACGGTGTCTCACCCGGAATCGCAACCCCATCCACCGGATTCGGCCCAAACTCATACTTCGCCGGTGTCAAATCCAGCTTCGACGCCTTCAACGCCCAGTCCCAGCTGATCTCTCGCCCGGTATATGCCGACATCCTGCCCAGGATCCCCATCAACGTACTCTCCGCAATCCTCTGTCCCTCGTTTAACGGATTACCGGACCGAATACTGTCGATCAGGTCCTTGTGTTCCTGCACGTAAGGGTTCGGATCATCACCATTGAACTCCCACTTGTTCTCACCGGTTATAAATCCATGACAGTTCGAAAAGCCTTTTGTCCCGATCACCGATTCAGAAATCCGGTTCGATGTCTTCGCATTCTGCCTGCAGTAGCTTGAAACCTTCACCCCGTTCGGATATTCGAACTCCACAGAGAAATGATCATAGATGTGACCAAACTCAGGGCCTGTCCTCTGTTGGCGGCCACCAAGCGCAATAGCTTTAATCGGCGGACCTTTCATGGCCCAGTGTGCGATGTCCAGGTTATGCACATGCTGTTCGACAATATGATCACCTGACAGCCATGTGAAATAGTTCCAGTTCCTTATCTGCCATTCCATTTCCGACCATTCCGGCTTCTTCATCACTGCCGGATAATATCCATAATCGCCGATCCAGTAGACCTGCATTGCCGTAATGTCGCCAATAGCTCCTTCATTAATGCGTTTCATTGCCTCAACATAACGCTTCTGGTGCCGCCGCTGGGTTCCGGCCACAATTCCCAGCTTTTTCTCAGCAGCAAGTTTTGCCGACGCAATCACAGACCTTACCCCGACAGGATCAACAGCTACAGGCTTTTCGATAAACACATGCTTTCCAGCTTCGACTGCCGCCTTGAGATGCAACGGCCTGAATCCGGGAGGAACGCACATCAGCACCACGTCCACATCAGCCTCAATCACTTTCTTGTATGCATCAAAGCCGCCAAAACATTTTTCCTCGGTAACCTTGCACTTGTCTCCCCACTTCTGCTTCAGCCCACCAAGCAGGTGTTTTGCCGAATCAACAAACATATCGCCAAGTGCAGTCACTTCCAGGTTCTCAGCGGAACTCAGGCAGTCATTGATTGCTCCTGAACCGCGCTTGCCGCATCCAAGAAGACCTATTCTTAACTTGTCGGAACCGACGGCAGCACCCAGCACCTTATTTACCCCCGCATTTGCCACGATTACCGTCCCGGCGGCGACCGCTGATGTCTTCAGAAAACTTCTTCTCGAAACAGAACTTCTTTCCATGGCTGTCTCCTTTGATAAGAGCCGTTTTGCAGTGTTTAGATAAAGGGAGAGTACTGCTTAAGGACGTGACAGTCTTGTAATTGACAGCCATTTATTGTAAAAAAACGACACTGGATCTATCAGATAATTACATCGAGCCATGCCCTAATAGTTCTTCATGCTCAACGCCAGCCAGCGGCGTGTCTCTTCGCGATTCTCCGCGTCGTGATACTCGAGTGGATTGAAATCATCTGTCAGCACAACGCCATGGCCTGGATCCACCTGCACAGTATTCTGGAAAAGAGCTTCCACCCTGTTTCTGCACAAGGAATGAACTTCGTCAAAAACCGGTTCTTTTGCGACCATCAGGTCAGCCTGGCCGGATGCCACGTAGAAAACATTACCGTCTCCATACGCATGGATCTTCACACTCTGAAACTTTGCCCCCTCCCTCAGGGTCCTCTCCAGCGAAGCCACTGCAAAATCACGCCCTTTCTCAAACGAACCAAACGAATTTATCACCAGCACACCGTCCGTCTTGAGAATCCGCTTAATTGCAGAAAATGCCTCCTTTGTAAAAAGGTGCGAAGGGATAGAATCTCCGAGAAATGCATCCAGAACCACTACATCGTACTCCCGATCTCCTGCATGATTGATAAAATACCGGCCATCCCCTATGACAAGGTTCAGCCGGTCGGCATTAAAATCAAAGAATTTTTCCGCAACCGCCGGAACAGAAGGATTAATTTCAACAACATCAACCTTGATCCCTTCAGCCGCAAAACGCATCGGTACAATCCCCATGCCCATGCCTATACACAACACCCTTTCCATCTTCGGCATATAAGACCATGAAAGATCATGCAGGAGATATGTAAAAGACGATGCACTCTTCTTCTGCTTCGGATCATAGGTGTTTTGGACAAGATAATCATTCAGGTAATGACGGTTCGTCCCCTCGGTATTATCAATCACCTGCAATTGTCCGAAGTTGGAATTCGCCTTGAAAAGAGTGATGTAATTATGCAAACCCTCTGACCGCTCGGCCCCATACTCAGCCAGGCCGATAATAACCAGGGCCATCAGCGCCAGCGCTGATATCTTTCTATTGGACCTCGAGAAAACTGCAAAGTAAACAATACCCGTCAGCATCAACACAGCCGACGTGATGAACATTGTCACTGAATTCGGCAGAAAAGGAATCAGCACATAACCTATCAATACAGTTCCAAATACGCTTCCAAGCGTGCTTATGGAAGTCAGGCGGCCCGTATTACTCCCTACGGCACTGACTGATTCTGTTATTATCCTGACAAAAAATGGCCCAACCATGGCAAGAAGGGAAAGAGGCACAAAGAAAAGAAAAAGCGATGCAAGCAACGAACCCACAGCCAGCTTGAATTTCAAACACCAATACGCCAACGGTTCAACCACCATGACTGTTGCAGCAAGATAAACCGACGCGGCTATTATGGCCATATAGAGCATCTTGAGGTCGGGCGATTTGTCCACAAGTCTTCCGCCGATATAATAACCTGTCGCCAAGGCGACAAGGGTAACCGCAATCTGCGCAGTCCACACAAAATGCGATGTCCCTACATACGGGGCCAGCATCTTGGCGCCGAGAATCTCCACTATCATTATAGCACCACCGGTAATCGCCGCCGTTCCATAAAGAAACATCTTCAGCGATGCAGACAGGCCGCCATGTTTACTTTCCGATTCATTTTTCATGAAGACCCGAAGAATAAGGCATTCGACACGGGATATTCAACACTTGCTTGAACTTTTATCCCGAACCGGGAGTAAATAATATTTGTGGGTGAAGAAAGAAGAAACAGTTGGTATTTCGCGCCCATGCTCCGCTATGAAGCTACGCAGGGCAAGGATAAGCCGGTTCATCGCGAGGATTCACCACGAGCGGTTCATCGCGAGGATTCACCACGAGCGGTTCATCGCGAGGATTCACCACGAGCGGTTCAT
>MHBM01000145.1:5999-14493 GCA_001804885.1 Lentisphaerae bacterium RIFOXYA12_FULL_48_11 | reverse complement strand
CTTTGCCAAACATCGGTTGCAAATCAAGAAGATGGACGTTCGAAATCAGTTGATTCTAAAGGGTTTTTAATCGGACAGTAGTGAAATAGCATAAAAAATCATTGTTTTAACATTTTCGCCTGAAAGCAGGGATAAACATGTCCAAACCTGAATTCTATTCGAAATATTATCCTGACACGCCGCTGATGAAAGGGTGGCCGTTCAGGATTCGTTCTCTTGGCTATAATCGATATGCGCCTCATGCGAAGTTTCCTTCCGGCGTTCATCCTGACGATCATCTGTTCAGCTGGGAGAGCGGGCGCGTTCTGCCGACAGTTACGCTGGTTCATGTTGTAAGAGGGAAGGGTTCTTTCCGTTCTGATCATTCCGGAATTCTGCCAATGACCAGGAACAGTGTACTTTTTGTTTATCCCCAGACAAGGCATGCCTATTGCCCTGATAAGAAGACCGGCTGGGATGACCAGTGGGTTGAACTTGATCCGGAATATGCATTACCATTAATGAAACGGGAGGGAGTTACACCGTCGGAGCCAATCAAGACTTTAGACGCGGCACCGCGTCTGTCCCAGTTGTTCCAGGAGTTATTTGATCTCTCGCGTGTGGAAACATTCGGAGTGGAACAGGAACTTGCCGCCGGAGCATATCGCATTCTCGCCCATATACTGGTGCTTTGGCAGAGTTCCGCACCCCGGGCGCAGCAATTTGCAGCAGTGGAAAGGATGCGCCAGTATCTGCTTACAGACCTTGCACATACGCCTTCAGTTGCATTGGCTGCCAGACAGGCCGGACTGAGTGTTTCCCGCCTTCGTTTCCTGTTCAAACTTGCCACAGGATTGTCACCGAAACAGTTCCAGCTGGAAGCGCGTATCAGCCGGGCGGAACGCCTTCTTGCCCAGAGTTTGATTCCTGTCGGTGAAATTGCAGAACAGACAGGGTTTGAGTCAGTTTATCATTTCTCGCGGCAGTTCAAGCGCATGCGCGGTGTTTCACCGCTGAATTATCGCGGCAGACTTGTTTCACGTTATAAATGAGGTTGATGAAGAATTTATTGCCGTTGACAGACATGGAACAGCTGATGCAGACTTTTTCAGCTTCAGGGGAGTATATTGCTCCAGGGAGAGATTTCTATGACTAAAGTTGCTGATTTGAATATTGCATCCAACATTCCGCTGCCGGCACCGGCGCTTATGCTGCATGAAATACCGCGTTCGGCGATCCAGGAGAATTTTGTAGCCGAAGCCAGGCAGACTATCCGCAATATTATTCACAGGCAGGATCTGCGTTTCCTTTTGATAACAGGTCCATGTTCAATACATGATACGAAGGCGGGGCTGGATTATGCCAGGCATTTGCGCGGACTAATCGACCGTGTTCAGGCAAAAATCTTTTTGATTATGCGATGCTATTTCGAAAAGCCGCGAACCTCGATCGGATGGAAAGGGTTGATAATGGATCCGCACCTGGACGGATCGCACGATATTCCCAACGGTTTACGGATAGCTCGCAGGTTTCTGCGTGACGTAGTCGACATGGGTGTGCCTACGGCTACCGAGCTGCTTGACCCGATCACGCCGCAGTATATATCGGACCTGATATGCTGGTCGGCTATCGGTGCCAGGACGACAGAGTCCCAGACACATCGCCAAATGGCTTCCGGATTGTCGATGCCTCTGGGTTTCAAGAACACCACGCCAGGGACTGTGGAGCCTGCCATTAATGCTATCAAAGCTGCCCGCGAACCACAGACGTTCCTGGGAATCAGCGGAGATGGCGTTGCTTCGGCGGTATCGACCACAGGAAATCCAGATTGCCATGTCGTTCTGCGCGGTGGGGATGCCGGGGCCAACTATTCGGCGGAACATATTGCGGATGCTGAGAAACAGCTGGAACGTGCGGGATTGGACAAGGCCATACTGATCGATTGCAGTCACGGTAACAGCGGCAAGGATCCCAGCCGGCAACCCGAGGTATTGAAGTACATTGCCGGTCTACGGGCTCGCGGTACAAAATCCATCTTCGGGGCCATGCTTGAAAGCAATCTCGTGGCCGGGAGTCAGCCATTCCCGCGATCTCCCGATTTGCTGGTATACGGCCAGTCGATAACCGATGCCTGCATTGACTGGGAAAGCACTGAACGCCTGGTGCTGGAGTTGGCCTCGATTCTCTGATTGCTTAGAGCCTAAATGTTTCGTCGCCAGCGAAACATGGCGCCCTGATCGGGCGCAGCAAAAGGTAGGGCGGGGCCGCTGGACCCGCCGTGGAATCAGAGAAGAGCGGACGGCCCAGCGGTCCGTCCCTACCGAAAAATAGACAAATATTTTAATGGAGAAAAAGACATGAAGAACAGTGTTTGTGTTAATGCGAGTTTGATTATTGCCCTGATCATGATTGTTACAAATCTGAGTGCGGCAACTTACAGTCATGATATAAAAACAGTCGATGAGTTTCGCGTACGTGACGGTCTTCCGAACTTCTTTGAGAAAGCAAGGGCTGGCGGGACGGTTCGCATAGCGTATCTCGGTGGAAGCATCACGGCAGCACATGGCTGGCGGCCAAAGACGCTGGCCTGGTTCAAGGCGCGGTATCCCAAGGCTACGATATCGGAGATCAATGCCGCAATTTCGGGAACGGGATCGGACTATGGTGCGTGTCGTATAAATGGCGATGTTCTGGCACAGGAACCGGATCTCATCTTCCTGGAATGCCGGGTCAATGGTGGTGGTGGCTTTGAACAGAAGTCAGTTGAAGGTATTGTCCGTCAGATCTGGAAACATAATCCGAAGATTGACATCTGCTTTGTGTATACCGTGGGCCAATGGATGTTGAAGGATCTACAGGCTGGCAAGAACGTATGGTTTGGCGACATCCTGGAAAAGGTTGCCAATTCCTATGGCATTTCCTCTATTGATCTCGGTGTTGAAGTTGCGGCACGGGAGAAGGCTGGTACCCTGGTGTTCAAGAGCGATATGCCCATAGATGGGAAGATGGTCTTTTCCAAAGATGGGGTTCATCCCAGTGATACCGGGCATGATCTCTATTGTGAAATTGTCGGGCGTTCGATGGTGAAGATGGAAGGGACAGGTAAGGCTGGAGCACATGCAATACCGATGCCCATGGATGCGACCAACTGGGAAACAGCAACGCTTTTGCCGATTAATAAGGCAGTATTGAGCGAGGGATGGACACCTGTTGATGTCGAGACCGATGATGTTTATACGGATGATAAAGGACGTACACACGGAATGCTGCGCGGGGCTGTGAAATGTAATAAGGCCGGCGCCACCATTACTGTGAAATGGAACGGGACCACACTGGGTATGAGCGATATTCCTTATGGTGAACCGCGTGTCATTGAAGCGACTGTAGACGGGGGCACACCCGTTACAATGAAGCGCGAGCAGAAAGAGAAGCCGCGTAAACATTCCCGTTTCTGGTACCTGCCTGAACAGCCGGCAGGTGAACACACGGCTGTGTTTACAGTCAAACACGTTCCGGAAGGGTCCTGGTTCTATGCCGGCCAGATTCTTGTCATCGGAAAGCCGATACGATAATACATAAATTTAAATGATACAGGTTCGAACAGGGGGTCATTCATGTACAAAAAGATAATGGTTATGTTGGCAGTAATCGGTTTGATTGTTTCTGCATCTGTTGCTGCGGAAAGTTCGTCGTTTATATCTGCGAAGCCAGTCTGGCTCGAGGGCCGGGAGAAAGAAAAAAATGTGTTCGTGGGCTTTCGGGCTACCATTGATGGCAAGGTTGCAGGGAATGCAGTATTGCGTCTGACTGGTTCGACCATTTGCCGCATTTTTATAAACGGCGAGTTCCTGGGTTATGGTCCTGCGCGTGGGCCTCATGGATTTGACCGTGTGGACGAGTGGCCGCTTAAGGGCCACTGCAAGTCCGGCTCAAACGTCATTGCCATTGAAGTCGCCGGTTACAATGCCAATAGTTATTACTTCCTTGACCAGCCATCCTACCTGCAGGCGGAAATTGTCAAAGGTAGAAAAGTCCTGGCTTCTACTGGTGGCAAGGGGGTGCAGTTCGAGGCTCAGGCACTCGACTGCCGTGTTCAGAAAGTTCAGCGCTACAGTTTCCAGCGGCCGTTCTCCGAAGTTCATCGCCTGAAACCCGATTCTTACGCCTGGCGTAATGGTGGTTTCTTCCAGGCACAGAAACTGGCTGTCCAAACTGAACGGCCTCTTCTTCCACGCATCGCACCATATCCGGATTTTATGTTGCGTTTCCCGAAACGTGAAATGTTCACGGGTACCGTAAAAAACAATCCCGAAAAAAAGGTTTGGGCAGACCGTACCATCAAGGGAATCGGGCCCCTGTTGGCCGGTTTCCCGGAAAATGAATTGACCACCTTGCCTTTCTATGAGGTCCAGCGTTTTGAGACCATATCTAAAACCGCGGTCGATAAACTGTTAACCGCCGAAGACAGGCTTACATTGGCTGATGGCCAGTTCCGCATCGTCGACTTCGGTCTGAACAATTCCGGTTTCTTCGGTGCCACTGTGAGCTGCGAAGCGCCGACCCGTGTATATTTTGTTTTTGATGAGATACTGGACAATGATGATGTCAATGTCAGGCGGCTCAGCTGCTGCAATGTGGTCACATATGACCTCGCCGCAGCTGGTACCTATTGTGTCGAATCTTTCGAACCCTATACTTTGCGCTATCTTAAAATTATTACTGCAGGAGCGCCATGCGAAGTATCCGGCCTGTATTTTCGTGAATATGTGAACCCAGCCACCACTCGTGCAACATTTGCTGCATCGGAAGAATCGCTGAACCGGATCTTTGAAGCCGCGCGCGAAACATTCAAGCAGAATGCGGTTGATGTTTTCACGGACTGCCCGTCCCGTGAGAGGGCGGGCTGGCTCTGTGACAGTTTCTTCATAGGACGTGTTGCCTCGGATCTCTGCGGTGATACTGAAATGGAGCGTATGTTCTTTCAAAACTTCCTGTTGCCGCCACGCTTTGAGGCTTTGCCTGACGGTATGCTGCCAATGTGTTATCCCGCTGATCATCCCAATGGCAACCACATTCCCAACTGGGCAATGTGGTTCGTCATACAGCTTGACGAATACCTGCAACGGAGCGGAGATCGGGCAACGGTTGATGCGCTCAAACCGCGCGTACTGGCATTGCTGGATTACTTCAAGCCCTTCAGGAACAGTGATGGTCTCCTGGAAAAACTGCCCGGCTGGATTTTCGTCGAATGGTCGCACGCAAACAAACTGGTGCAGGATGTGAATTATCCTTCCAACATGACCTATGCCGAGGTACTGGCTTGCGTTGCGCGGATGTACAACATGCCGGAGCTGCGTGTGGAAGCGGAGAAAATGCGTGAAACAATACGCAAGCAGTCGTTCGATGGCACGTTCTTTGTGGATAACGCGAAACGTCAACCGGACGGCACGCTGAAATCTTCCGGTGAGCGCACGGAAACCTGCCAGTATTATGCTTTTTTCTTCCACACAGCCACGCCGCAGACTCATGCCGCGCTGTGGGAAACATTGCGCGCCGATTTTGGTCCAAACCGCAGGGAAACAAAGAAACATCCTGAAATACATTTTGCCAATGCTTTCATCGGCAATTATCTCAGGCTGGAACTGCTTTCCCGGCAGGGATTGACGGCCCAGATTCTCGATGAGACAAAGGGGTATTTCCTGAAAATGGCCAATATGACCGGGACTTTATGGGAGCATGACACCACCTCCGCGAGCTGTTGTCATGGTTTTGCCAGTCATGTCGAACGGTTGCTGTACCGTGACGTACTGGGCATCCGTTCCATTGACACGGTTAACAAACGCGTGGAGATCAGTTTTGCGGATGTTCCTCTACAGTCCTGTGCTGGAACCATGCCTGTCGGTGATGGCGAAGTGAAAGTCACCTGGCACAAGGCGGATGGTAAGTTCCTCTACCGCGTTGATGCCCCGAAAGGTTTTGACGTTAAGGTAAATACTTCCCTCCAACCCCTCGCGGCCGTTGAGGAGAAGTGACTGGGTTGAGGCAGAGGGCGATTGGCGCTCGATACGGAGGTGTCAGTTCCCAGGCTGTCAGTCATGCTCGGAGACGTGTACAGACGGAAGCGTCATCAGATTGCCTGGCCAGGCTTGCAACTGCAATTCGCTCAGTTGATTTGCCTGCCTAAGATTGTTATTCATACTATCTGATAGACCCCAAATGGAGGAGAAAATGAATAAAGTACAAGCCTGTTGCGGATTGGTTTTCATATGCCTGTGGTTTTGCGGCTGTCGAGGGCTGGATGGATGCTTAGTGCGGAAACACCAGGGCTCCGGAACTTGGACAGAGCACGAGACCGGCGTGTTTTATTTTGCGACTTCGGCAACCAACATATCCCAGGCTCCACTGAAAGAGATCTCCATACGGGATATGGGTCGCAGGATGAAAGGAAAATCAGATGTCCATTATCCTGCGGGCATGAGGAAGCAAGCGGGTAATGTGCTGACAGTAATGCTGGAGCAAGAGACTATGATTCAGGAGTTGACCGGTTTGGCGCCGACTCCTTTTGGTATTATTTTATATGGTCCGGTCAGTTCCCTGACTGAATATTTGCCGCTTGTAAAGGAGGGGTGGGCTCATCCCCATTGGGCTGTTCCTGTCATCCAAACAGGGGATCGGGAAAAGGATATGATCGTGTCGGCCTATGCGATGTACGTGATCGCTCACGAAAGGAGCGAAGTCCTGCTTCGCGAGAGCATGCAGAGCCGTTTATGTTCTGACAACCCCGGCATCCGCTGGATCGGCGACGGCCTGGCGGAGTGGATTTCTGACAGGGTGAGTTGCAGGCAGTTCCCTGCCCTGCATCTCGAGAAGTTGCTGTCTTCACGTCAATTGCTTGAAACTCTTTCGGTCGAGTCGTTCAACCTTTCGGCCTGGAGGGAGGCAAGCGCAATCCTTGGAACGCGTTCAGATAATCTTAAGGGAAAAGCCTCGATGGAAACGATCGCGGTCGAATTCGACAAGATGCAAAAGAAGGCACTCGGAGAAGCCTCGGCAGGCGATCTCTACAACGACTTTGCTAATCCCGTGTGCTACGTGGTGGCGCTTTGTTTCTGGCTTGATGTGGCTGAACGACACGGGGATGCCGCGATAAAATCATTTGTATGTCGTCTTAACACCCTGCCCGATCTTAGTACCCAACAAATATGCGGTCTCCTCGGCAGGATCCTAGGCGAGACGGTCAACGAACACTCGTTGAATTACAGCATTCCGAGGGCGAAACGTGTTCTGGACAAAAGGATCAAAATGTTACAGAAGGCGGATGGGGCCGGCAACGCCTCGCCTGCTACGAAAACAGAAGATGTATTTTAAATCAAGGCTCATAAGTGGCCGATCATTGGAGAGTTTTTCGATTCCCTTGGGTCGGGACGGCGGAAAGAAAAGGAACATCCTCCTGTCACAGTTTCGCTAATCGGCATTCTGAAAGGAGGGGTGTTTCAGAATCTGATTATAAGAAGCATTTGCGGGGAAAATACTTGTGAGGGTTCTTATCGATACCAGAACGTCGTTTTTGATGTGCTCCTCGCCGGACAGCAATTTTTAAGCGCTTCTGCCGAAGTGTTTGGATTGATCGAACATTCGAAAATGGAAGGACTCCTTTGTGCAACCACACTTACGACGATAGACTATCTCCTGACCCAAGCCATGCCCCGTCAAACCCTGAAAGCGTTGCTGGAATTGTTTGAGATTGCGCCGGTCAACCGTGCCGTACTTGAAGAAGCCTTCAAGAGCAAGCTGGGGGGGCTTTAAGGACGCAGTTCTTGATCAGGCAGGTAAACTGGCTGGTGCCGAAATTGTTGTTACGCGAAATCAGAAAGACTTCCGTCATGCATCACTGAAGGTTCTAGCTCCCGACGAGTTGCTTGCGAGTTTTCCGGGATAAGCATTTGTCTTTCCATCTTGTGCTTTTTCCCTCAGAACTTCATATCCAAGAAATTTCCATATCATGACGGTATTGATGCCAGTCGCCGGATATTGGATGAAAATCCGGATATTAAAATTATTGCTTTTTCGGTCCTTTCTTCAAAAACAGCCATAATTGAAATGCTCCAGGCCGGAGCAATGGATTTGTCCCAAAAGATGATACTTACGAATTTCCTGGGTGCCAGCACCAATATTTATATAACGGCGCGCCCTGCCTGTTCGGTGCCCGTTTAGGACGATTAATCGCAGATGCGCCAGGTCGGTTTATGGGCCTTCCTTTACCGTTGACACCTGTTACAAAGAGGTGCGAATCTTGAAAGATATATGAACACGCGATGTGTCTCGTCAGGAATTCTTCTGGGTGTAATTCCGGTGCTGGTGAATGTGTATGCTGCCGAATTGAATGTTCCAAACACCGGTGAAGCAAGTATACCGAAGGCCGTAGAAGCGCCGGATGGTCGTGATATTGAATGGCGTTTATCCGGTCCGGGCGGTGGCGGCTGGATACAATCCATAGCTTTTGATCCGAAGGACA
>MHBM01000145.1:3521-5830 GCA_001804885.1 Lentisphaerae bacterium RIFOXYA12_FULL_48_11 | reverse complement strand
CAGGAGCACTGACCGCGGCAGATCGTGGCAGTGGATCCGCGCCGGCTTTCCAAAAACAGATCGACATAGTTTCTCTTCGCCAATCGGTGCGGTCTGTTTTGATCCGATCCGGCCGAATATTGTTTACGCAGGTATCGGTCGGCCACGCGTTGACAAAGACGGTTGCGGGGCGATTTACCGCAGCGACGATACTGGTGTTACCTGGCGGCGTATAGATTGTGGAAAGTTACCAACCAATGCCATTATCAGTGACCTTGAGGTACAGCCCGGGAATTCCCGCATGGTTCTCGCGGCAACATCACAGGGCGTTTACCGCAGTGATGATTCTGGCGCCAGCTGGTCATCTTCGAGCGAGGGACTCCCGCACCGTTATGTTGAAGAGCTTGCTTTTGCAGTTTCTGCGTCGAATACGGTTTATGTGACACTGCGCTGTACAGCCCAGGACAAGGAGACCTGGAACGGCGGGGTCTACCGCAGTGATAATTCAGGAAAAACCTGGCGATCGGCCATTGGTAAAGGTCTGTCTATGAAAGTGGGGAAGGGAACAAACCAGCAGAAACTCTCCTCCAACCCGAAGGAGATCGTGGTTGATCCGCGGGATGCCAACGTAGTCTATGTTGGGAACCGTGACTGGGTGAGCGCCGGTGTATACAAGACAACCGACGGAGGACAGAACTGGATCTGCGTGGCATACCGCTGGCGTGACCGAAGCAGCATCGACTACGGCTGGATCACGGGATGGGGCCCGTCGGTTGAATGTCTTGCCATTTCGCCTGCCGCACCGGACCGGCTTGTATTTGGTACAAGCGGTCATGTGTTCATGAGTGACGATGGTGGTAAATCCTGGCAGCAGCGGTACAGCAGACTATTGGACGATGGGCGGATTACCGGGACAGGACTGGAAGTCACATGCGCATGGGACGTGTTGCCTGATCCTGTCCGGCCAGCGAGAATCTATTTTTGCTACATGGATATAGGCCTGCTTATCAGCGATGACAATGGAAAAACATTCCGCCGCAGCCGTGACGGGATGAAAACTGGCGAAAATTGTTTCGGCGTGATGGTTGATCCTCAGGCAACGCATACAATTTGGGCTGCCACAGGCTGGTGGAATCACAATGAAGGTGATTTTTGCCGTTCTGATGACGATGGGAAAACATGGCGTGTTGTCGGAAGTCCCTCGTCTGGCTTACCGAATGCCAGGGTAACTGTAATGGCGCTGGATACAAAGAGTCCTGTGGACAAGAGACACTTGATTGTGATGTCTGTCGAAAACGGTCTGTTCGAGTCACGTGACGGCGGCATGAGCTGGAACAGCATTAATGGCGATCTTGCCGGCGATCTGGTTAAAACAGTGAGCGGAATGCTTCTCGATAAAGCTGATCCGGGACATCTGCTGGTTGCCGCGGGGCCGGCCATATGCGAGACTCGTAATGGTGGAAAGAACTGGCAGAGTATTAATATCACCACCGATTTCGGCAGCATCACACACCTCACGGCGGATCCGCGCAACTTCGGCATCCTGTATGTCACGGCGCGTGAAAAGTACGATCAAAAGACAAAACGCCTATATCAGGGCGGTGTATTCCGGAGTGACGATGGAGGAAAGACATGGCGGCAGATTCTGCAAAGCCGTTTTGCCAGCAGCCTGGCGGTTAGTCCGGTGGATTCAAACGTATTATATGTTACCACCACTGATCATCCTTACCATGACAAACCCATTGCCAATGGATTGTTGAAGAGCAGGGATGGTGGCCGAACGTGGAAGAAGGAGAATTCGGGACTGACTGTTCTCAATCTAAAGTCTGTGACTATAAGTCCGCACGATCCCTCTGCGGTATATCTTGGTGTGAGCGGCAACAGCGTTTACATCGGACGCGACGGGGCTGTACGCACAACTGCCCAACACGGAAAGTAAGATATGACATTAAAGTCCTCATTAAGACGAACTCGTACGGGTTTTCTCCGCAAACCGTTGATGCTGATGGGGACATTAGTCCTGATGTGGACATGCGGTACCTTGGCTAAGGATGCACTTGAAACCGGTTTTACAAATCCTCCTGATTCGGCAAAACCCCAGACTTGGTGGCACTGGGCGGATGGTAATATCGGAAGGGAGGGCATAACTGCAGAACTTGAAGCTTTAAAACGCATTGGGATTGGCGGTGTGCATATGTTTACGGTAGGAGGTTATCCGCCGGTCCCGAATCCGAAGGTACCGTGCCTGAGCCCGGCATGGCACGAAATGGTTCGGCATGCAGTAAAAGAATGTGACCAGCTTGGTCTCGCCTTTACTGTCCAGAATTGCG
>MHBM01000145.1:0-3484 GCA_001804885.1 Lentisphaerae bacterium RIFOXYA12_FULL_48_11 | reverse complement strand
TTACACCCGACAAGGGCATGCAACGCGTAGTTTTTACACGTTATCAGGTGACGAATAGTGCCACACTGAAACTTGAAGCGTTGCCATCCTGGCCCGAGAAAGGCAATTCCTTTTACCGCGACATAGCAGTTCTGGCTTTCCCGACACCGCCGGTATTCATGTCCACTAATGCTTTACCTGTTCCGAAGATTACCGGCAGTCTGGAAGAACTCGACTTTAATGTATTGAACAGAAAGCTGGACGACATCAAAAAGGCGGAAGGTCTTCAGTGCGAAGTTTCCACAGGCAAAACCGGCTGGATTCAATTTGAGTTTCCGACATCAGTTACGTGCCGGTCGGTACATATAGCCGGTTCAAAACAGTGCCTGATGCCGGCAGAACATGATGCACTGGTGATGGCGAGCGATGATGGAAAGCAGTTCCGCGAGATATGCAGACTTTCAACATACGTCTGTGTTTACAATTGTGCAGAAGAAAGTGTTGAACATGCGATTCCGCGCACGACTGCACGTTTTTTCAAGCTTGCCTGGGAAGGTCCGGCGAAGCTGAATCTCCGTCGTGTTAACTGGTCTGCAACGCCTGTTATTAATGCCCACATAAGCAAGGTTGGGAATGAGGGCCGCACCATGGTGGCAGAATCATCTTTACCCGTGGAACCAGACACTGTTGTTCCGGTTGAGCAAATCACGGATCTTACTGATAAGCTTGATGTCCGGGGTGATCTGTGCTGGACAGCGCCGCCTGGCGTGTGGACCGTTCTGCATATCGGTTACCGCAATACAGGCAAACGTAATGCTCCTGCACCACCTGAAGCGAGCGGACTGGAATGTGACAAGTTCAGCAGGGATGTGGTCAGTTTCCATTTTGACAACTATGTGGGCACAATCATCAGGGATGCAAAAGAAGTCGGTAGCAGGGCTGTGAAAGGTGTTCTGGTCGACAGCTGGGAGGCCGGCACGCAGAACTGGTCTCCTGTTTTCCGTGAAGAGTTTAGCAGGCGTCGAGGATATGATGTATTGAACTATCTTCCGGCATTTGCAGGATTTATTGTTGGAAGTCGTGATATCACTGAACGGTTCCTGCGCGATGTGCGCCAGACTGGAAGCGATCTCGTGTCGGAGAATTTCTATGGCACTTTGACGGACCTGGCGCATAAAAACCGGATGCATCTTTATGCTGAGTCATGTGGCGGCTGCGGTGCAGGTGTCATGGTGGCCGACGGTGTTCAGCATTATCTTTATGCAGATATTCCGATGACTGAAGGCGGACGTCCCATGAAAGAGGCCGCATCGGCCGCGCATCTTACAGGGAAGCCCGTTGTTGCAATGGAGGCTTTTACTCAAGGCGGTGGTGCGAATTGGAATGACAGCCCGTCATCGCTCAAGTCCGGTGGAGACGCATTCATGTGTGCCGGCATTAACCGGATAGTTTTCCACACCTATGCACATAATCCTGATGTGACCCGACTGTATCCTGGCCCTGCCTTCTGGAAGTACGGGTTACCGTTCAGCCGAGGACAGACCTGGTGGGAACAGGGGCGGGCGTGGATGACATACCTGTCACGCTGCCAATACCTGTTGCAGTGTGGTCAGGCTGTTGCCGATGTTCTTTATTTCTACGGCGAAGAACCGGCAGGACCCATCCCGAATGTCTTTCCCGGCAAGGGCAGGAATCTGGATGCATGGACCGAGCTGCCGCGCGGTTATGATTTTGACCTGTTGCCGGCAGAGTTTCTGATCAACAGCCTGTCAGTCAGGAAAGGACAACTTGCAGGTCCGGATGGAACATCCTACAAACTGCTAGTATTGCGCAACTCAGACCGGATGACTCCGGAAGCTGCAAGGAAAATTCAAAAGCTGGTTAAAAGTGGGGCGACAATACTTGGTCCTAAGCCGGCGTGCAGTCCAAGCCTGAGCAATTATCCGGAATGTGATTCCATTGTAAAGGCGATAGGAAACGAGGTGTGGGGGCAATGTGACGGTAAAACCATTAAGCGGTGTGATTATGGTAAAGGCCGTATTTTTCTGGGAGCTACGGTCAAAGAGACTCTGGCGGCCATCGAGCTGTTGCCTGACTTCACCATGCAAAGCAATGATGCAAATGCCGATGTAGGATTTATACATCGCCGGACCGGGAAAACGGACATCTACTTCCTTTCGAACCAGGGGCATGGTCCTGTCGACATAGAAGCCGGTTTTCGTATCAGGGAAAAGAAACCTGAGATCTGGGATCCTGTCAGCGGGGAAATACGTGATGCAATTTCTTTTCGCCAGGACGGCAAACAGACTTTCCTGCCCTTGCATTTTGATCGTTCCGGTTCAGTGTTCGTTGTTTTTCGCAATTCCGTCGTGGGAAATGCGCACGGTAGTGCAAACAACAATATTCCGGTTTGTAAAAATGTTTTAACCGTGCGGGGTCCATGGAATGTCTTGTTTACGCCGGGGTGGGATGCACTCGCAAATGTGGTATTCGAAAACCTGGATGATTGGAGCAGACGCTCGGAAGAGGGGATTAAATACTATTCTGGAACAGCGGTATACAGGAAGACAGTTCAAGGTTCCGAGTTCGGAGCTCCGAGTTCTGTAAACCCTGACCCCGGAACCCGAAACTCAGAACGGTTTTACCTGGACCTTGGTGCAGTACAAGTGACTGCCGAGGTAAAGGTCAACGGTGTTGATTGCGGTATTGCATGGACACCACCATACCGGGTGGAGATAACAAAAGCGGTAAAGACCGGACCCAACGAGTTAGAAATACGTGTTGCAAATACCTGGGCTAACCGCCTGATTGGGGATGAACTGCTGGATCCGGCAATGCGTCGAACCTGGACGACATATCATTCGTTCAACAAGGATTCTCAACTGCCCCGTTCAGGTCTGCTTGGTCCGGTAAGTATTCAAACTGTGGAGGAATAACATGAATAAACGCTGGTGTGGTCTTGTGATGTTGTTTGTCGGGGTTATGGCAAACCAGGTCTGTGCGTCTGATGACAATGAACTGGTTACAGGCGTTGATACCTGGGGTTGGCGGAAGGCTTTACCTGCGGTAGTAAATCCCGTTGTTCGTTCACCATTACAGAATGAGATCTCCCTGCGCGGAGAATGGGAATTTGTTACGAAAGAAGTCGGACCATCGCGGCATCCCGGTTGGCGTGCGTTTTATTCTAAACCCTGGCAGGGGGCACGTACGATAAAGGTTCCCGGCTGCTGGGAAGAGCAGGGTGTGGGAGTTCCGGGTATGGGTGATTCCTGGGACTGTAAGTGGGACCATTGTGCAAAACCGCTACGCAACATTTACCAGGGCGAGGCTTGGTATCGTAAAACGGTTGGGATTCCGGTGGATTGGCAAGGGAAACGAATCTGGCTAAAGGTTGGAGGCGTGCGTTCGCAGGGCTGGTTCTGGATCAACGGTAAACCTGTGGCGTGGGTAGACAATTACTGTGGCACGTACAAGTATGACATTACCGATCTTGTTGAGGCAGGGA
>MHBM01000144.1 GCA_001804885.1 Lentisphaerae bacterium RIFOXYA12_FULL_48_11 | reverse complement strand
AACCGTTCGAGCTTGCCCGTTCCAAGCGGATGATATGGAAGAATACTGACACCCTCGAGGCGCGGCATCGATATCGCCAACGACTCGATTCCAGCAAGATGCTCTTCGGTATCATTCATGCTGGGAATAATCGGACACTGCAGGCGGATCTTTGCGCCACTTTCATAAAGCCTGTGCAGGTTTCTCAGGATTATCTCACTTGATTGCCCTGTAAATTTCCGGTGGTCTTCCGGATTCGTCACCTTGTAGTCATAGAGAAACATATCCACCAACGGCATAATGCGCTCAAAGCAGTCCCAGTTCGCAAATCCACATGTCTCGATGCAGCAGTGTATGCCCTCATTCTTTGCCGCACGCAGGAGTTCAACCGTAAAATCCATCTGCATGAGCGGCTCACCGCCGGAAATTGTTAAGCCCCCCTTGCCCTGCCTGTAAAACGCCCTGTCTGCAAGAATCTCCTTCATTACGTCATCAACAGTCATTTCCCGACCAACGATCTCAAGACATCCTGCATCACATATCCGGACACAGTCGCCGCAGGCAATGCATTTTGCCCTGTCCAACTCATGGACCGCATGCCCGTTCATTGTCGAAATAACATGCGCTTTCTTTCTGCATATGCGTACGCACTCTCCACAATCTATGCACTTGGACTGTACAAATGAAAGATGTGGTTCGCAGCTGATACTCTCCGGATTATGACACCAGGTACAACGCAGAGGACATCCTTTGAGGAAAACCGTGGTTCGAATACCAGGCCCGTCATGGGTCGAAAAGCGCTGGATATCAAAAACACGCCCGGTCATACCTATTCCCCTTTTTCGTGGATCACACGATCAACAACCACCTGGCGCAGTTCCGGAGACAGGCTTGCGAAGTATGCGCTGAATCCCGTTACACGCACAATGAGTTCCGGGAAACGGCTTGGGTCCTTGTTTGCCTCCAGGATCTGTTCTCCATCCAGTATGTTGGCATTGATCTGGGTGCCACCCAGTTCAAAATGTCCACGTATGAGGTTTTCAACATTTTCAACATCCCGGCTGGAACCTGACAGACATGGATCAAGGTCCATTTGAAGGGGCGCCGTGTTACCGTAACCCGGCTGGACAGAGGCCACCGCCACGGCCAGCGCGGTTGAAGCGCCATCCTTCCTGAAACCCGGATTCGGATTAGCGCCATGGGCGATCGGTTCGCCGGCACGCCTGCCCTCCGGCGTTGCGCCGAGTTTTTTCCCCATCAGTACAGTGAGAGCCCAGGAAAACAGGCCGGGAAGCATCCTGTGTCCGTCCGGAGTGCGTTTTTCGTTTATCGTATCGGTATACAAACGGGCAATACGAATGGCCCATCCATCCGCAGAAGTACCACCAGCACCAAACTTAGGTGCATTCTTCATCATGAGCCGCATACGTTCACCATCATTGCCTGACCAGTTCGAATCGAGACACGCAAGAAGCTGTTTCCATGAAATGCGTCCATCCTTCTCGATCCGCTGTTCGATTGCCGCAAAAGAATCTGCAGCATTTGCCAGCCCAGCTCCATCAACTCCAAAAAGATAATACTCAATACCGCCATGGCTCGCATCAACACCCTTCTCAATAGGCCCATGACAGAGCAAATCCAGCGCGAGTTCCGGAAACACCTCGTGCATGTGCCTGAACTGGAAATCTATACCTGCGGCCGTAATATCAACGGCTTGCCGGAGATGTTTTGCAAAATATTTCCACAACTCATTAACGGAGGGTTGAATACCGGTATCTGCAAGCATCTCCCGCAATGCGACATCAAACACCCTGACAAGGCTGATCTTGATGATATCCTGTATGCAATACTCACGGCCTGGAAGACCAAGCCACTGGCATCCCGCATATGCACGTTCACGTGCAAGTTCAACAGAAAATCCGCTGCGCATAAAGCCGCTCACAGTATTGTCTACACCGAGAAACTTCGGCACACCGCAGCGGTCCTCAATCAGCATTTCAACACCACGCCGCAGCAGCCTGGGATCAACGTCCTTTCCCACGCAGATGCCGACATTCACGGGCGTGCGAAGCCTGTGGACCGCTTCAAGGACCAGGTACGAAACATGGCTGGTACTGTCTTTTCCTGACACGTCCGGTCCGCCAAGCTGCAGGTATGGTGTGTCGCGGAGAAGCATGCAGGCGATATGGAAAATCGCCTCCTCATCGGCGAGCTTTCCGGCTTTCATGTCCGCTTCGTAGTACGGTTCAAGAAGGCAATCCAGTTTGCCAAGTGCGCCGCTGCCGTTGTACATGCGGGAGATAAGAAGGTCCCAGAGGATCCACTGGCACGCCTCACGGAATGTGCGCGGCGGATTGGAAACAAGATGTTCATTCATTTCGGCTATTTCCAGCAGGTTCTCCGACATGTCATGTCCGTCCAGTGCCATGCTTCGGGCGGTTTCTGCATGTCTGCGAATCCAGTCCTGTGCACCAACAACCACCTGTTCAAGTCCGTCATAGAATTCCGCCGCTTCAACGTTAACCGAACGGTAATGCCGGATCTTATCGAGTATTCCACCCCACCCCAACTTGAGACCAATTTCCAGGTCCTGGCACATGTGCTGTACCGCGCCGATGGCCCCGACGATATGATACTTCTCATGCTGTTCCATCAGACTGCTGCGGTCAAATTCCGGCTTCCAGTGAACAGTCCGGTAAGACATGAAATTGGCCATGTAGGCGCCGGCGAGCGAACTCATCGGATCAATATAGACAGGATGTACATCGAGCAGTGCCCGGAAATTCTCGCCACACGCGCGGGTACCGTAGAAATTACCGTTGGGATGATTTGCGCTGGGTTTGAAACTGTCCATTATTATATCGGTAAAACGTACACCCGAACTGCTTACACTGTTGACTTTCTTTCGCAGTTTTTCCTGCGGCAGAATTATACCGTAATCATCAAAGTCCATTGAGCCGCGAACCTGCTGCTTGTCCCTGGTCTGCCTGCTCTTTTCCGCGCAGAGCGCCTTCAATCTATCGGAATATGAAATTTTGTTATCAACCAATGCCGTTATCATGAATTCACTCCTTGTTTACGGGTTGCGGATCCTTGCCCCCGATCCAGAACAGCAGGAAGGCAAGGATGGCCAGCGAAGCTCCCCAGCCCCATATTTTGGGCCATGCATGTATCCGGTTCTTATTCCATTCGGATTTCTCCACTATTCCGTTTCCGTCACGATCCGCTGCCTTAAATGCCGCAATAAGATCCTTCCTGTTAAACTGCAGGTTGTTCGCATTCTGAATGGTTATGCCGCTTTCAGGCAGGCTTTCCATGAATGCAAGAGTCAAACGGTCCTCAGGCGTACCCAGAAGCTTCGGCAGACTTTCCTTGGATGTGGAAGTAAGATTCCATGCTGGTAACTGTACCTGGACCTGCTGCCGGATGCCGTTTCCGGCCTGTTTTGTTGCTGCAATACCATCAGACTGGTAACGCTGTCCCGTGAATCCTGCAACCTGCGCGCCAAAAAACATGCCTATGCCGAAAATCAGTAATGCAATGAAACTCTGGGCACGGGCGCTCATCCCCGGCGGCACCAGACGCTCCGCGTAGATGGAAGCACCGGTAATCACAAAACCATACGAGAAACCATGCAGCAACAGTCCGATAATTACGGCCACGACGTTCATGCTTCCAAATGCAAAGAAACGGATTGCCCACACAGCCATGCCAACCATCAGGACCCGTTTCAACCCGATTTTTGAGATGAACCAGGGCAGGATGATCATGGTTAGAAGCTCTGAAATTTGGGACAGCGTCATCACGGCAGTCGGTTTTGGGAACATAATCTCGGTCAGGAATGCATTGGTCCAGGTTGTGTAGAAAGTCTTGGAAATCGTGACCAGCGGAATTGCCACTGCAAATACCAGGAAAGCCGGATCCTTCAAAAGCCGGGCGGCCGTAAGCCCGAAAACATCCTGTCCCTTTGCATCTATACCTTTGGGCGGAGTGTGCGGCAGGGTGAAACAATACAACGCCAGCAACGCTTCAGCTCCCGCTGCCAGATGAAAAAATGTCGCAGTTTTCTCGCCGAAAACGAACCCGACAACCAGTCCGGCAATTATCCAGCCGATACTGCCACCAAGTACAACCCATGAAAATCTTTCGGACTTTCCAATATGACGGAACACAAGATTATTGACCAGAGGAAGGGTCGGCATAAAACAAAGCGCATCGATAACGATCACTGTCATCATCCCCGGAAAAGTGGTCTGTCTTGCGGCAAGACAGAGGCACCCTGCTCCGGCAAAATGCAGTACAGCAAGTATCCGTTCGGTTGAAAAAAAACGGTCAGCAAAATAGCCGACAAAAACCGGGGATATCAATGCACCCAGGGCGGATGCACCACAAATCCAGCCGATCTGTGTGCCGCTGAAACCCAGGGTGGCATTCATATAGCTGCTGATTGGAACAATCCATGCACCCCAGATGAAAAACTCCAGGAACATGAGTGCCAAAAGCCGCAAATATGTAAATAAGAAACCAGACATAATAAACCTCTGGAATTTCCGCTATTTTGCCGGATCCTTCACTTTTTCCATGTTGCCATGTCTGGCAGAACGTATACCGGCATCCAGAATTGCGGTCATATCGAGATTGAACTGCGCCGTCAGTGTTTGATGCATCGGCTCTCCCGTATCCAGATAATTGAGGAATTCCTCTGCCAGATTCTTGTGGTGTTCCGGCAGTGGCGCCGGTTCATAAATTTCCGGTGCCTTTCCTGCGCCATGTGTAACCTGCACGACTGGTTTCTCTGTGTAGATCTCAAAAGACAGAGCGCCTGTTGTTCCAAACAGCATCAGCGGACCGGCGCTGAGATACGATTTGCCCAGCGTGGTCCAGGACCCCTGGGCCACGGCAATGGCTTTGGGAAACCGGACTACAATGACGCCATTATCATCCGCATCACACCATTGGCTGTTAAGATTGGCTTTCAGGCCCTGAGCGGACGTGGCATGTTCGCCCGTGTACCAGAGACCGTACATTACGCCATAGCAGCATAAATCTATCATCGCTCCGCCACCTGCCGCTGCCTGATGCAACCAGATCGCTGCGCGTTCCTCATCCGTAAGCGGAGTCGATGCTTCACTAACTCCCTTATGTTCCGCACCCGGTCCGAAAGGTCCTGAATCTCCAACACGGTAATCGATTTCGAGCACCTGCCCGATTGCGCCGGCATCGATCAATTCTTTCGCTTTGCGCGCATGCGGGAGCCAGGTGGCCGGCCAATTCACGACCATAGTTGTCCCAGCCTTACGGCAAGCCCGATCCATCCGCACCGCGTCTTCCAACGATACCGCCATGGGCTTTTCAACACACACGTGAGCGCCCGCCTGCGCACAGGCTTCCACTACATCCGGATGCTGGGCATTTTCAGAATTAATGATAACAACATCAAACTTCTCTTCTTTCAGCATCTGATGATAGTCGTCGTAACATTTTGGAATGTTGGCCAGCTTTATTACGTTTTTCCGGTTCCACTCCCTGGTATAAGGTACAACTTTCTTTTCAGGACGTAACGGCTTGGTATCAGCGCAGGCCACTAACGACACCTGCGGATGCGCGGCAAACATAGCAGCCACGTGATTGATATGGGGATGTGCAAAACCGACGATTCCAACGCGATATTTTTTGCTCATTTCCGAACTCCTTTGATTTTCCTGGCCGCTGTATCCAGACGTACTTCACGCCCCTCGGCCGCTGACTGATAAATCGCCTCCAATGACTGGATGACGTTCAACGCTTCCTCTTTTTTGACGCACAGTTCCTCCTCACCCTGAATGACGCGGACAAAATGCGCGACCTCTTTCCAATGGGCATAAAACGGATGATTTGGCTCGGGCGGTAACAGTTTCGGAGTAACATCGACCTGGTAACGGCCCATGTTCCTCACCAGCTTGAGGTCCAACACCCGCGGATCGAACGATAGGCCCCCTTCCGTACCCATGATCAAGACCCCGCCCGCACTGTCAGGTACATTCGCCGCCCAGCAGACCCGCAAACTGATGGTACCGCCGTTATCCAGCCGCAGAAATGCCGTCGCAAGATCTTCCACATCAAATTTGCGGTAATCATTTGGCCGGCTGTTCCCTCCCCCCGCAAAAGCACCGCTCTCCACTGCCGAAGTAATGAGGCCTTCATTGCGATTTCCCAGCTTGGTATAAGTCATGCCTGAAGCCGCAATAACTTTCGGGTTCCCCATGATCCACAGGACCAAATCCAGCATGTGGACTCCGAGGTCATAAAGCACTCCCCCGCCCGAAAGCGCTTTTACATGAAAAGATCCATGGGTCGGTATACCACGTCTGCGGAGGCGGGCTGCATCCGCACAGTAGATCTCACCCAGTTGGCCAGATGCGGCAAATTCTTTTGCAGCGGCAACCTGGTTATAAAACCGCATTGATTGCCCGACCATCAGGAATCGTTTTGCCTTTTCGGCCGCCTGGAACATTTCCGCGGCATCAACACTTGCAATCGCCAGCGGCTTTTCGCAAAGAACGTGAGCGCCAGCCCGTATTGCCGCGATAACCTGATTCTTATGACAGCCGGAGGGTGTACATATCGAAACCACATCAGGCTTTAATTCCGCCAACATCTTTTCCACATCTCCAAAAGCGTGCGGAATATGATGGCGTTTTGCAGTTGCATTGGCGTTCTCAGCCACATTATCCACCACCCCTACAACCTCTACTCCCGGCTGTGCCTGCCAGGCGGGAATATGCGCGGAATTTGCGATCATCCCGCCTCCAATTACGGCAATTCTAAGTTTACCGGTCGACATGTCTTCCCCTCCCTGCTTGTCTGCTTCAACCCTTGAGACCATCCAACTGCAGGTCCATCTTTTCGTTCGAGTTCTTGATTTCATCCCAGGTCACTACCCTGCGCTGATAGGCTGCTGTGCGTCCCATGATGGCGATCAGATTGCTCTGCACGCTCGGCTCGACCGTTGGGTTGCTGAAGTCGCCGCCAGTAATCTGCTTATGGAACGCGGCAATATTATTTATGGCTCCGTCTTTATACAGACTGCCATTTGATCCTCCGGCATAATAATTTTTGCCCAGGATCATGACCTTGCCGCCGTACTTTGTTTCCACACGGCCTTCCGTTCCGTAAACCTGGACGATAAGATGCTTGTCATGTTCGCCGGCGCCGTCTTTGTAGCGTTTTGATGTAAATATGACCGGCACATTGTCATCGTACTGGAACAGCAAGCCGCAATAATCCGAGTTATCACCAGCTTCCATTTTCGACTTGGTCCCGGCTGCACCAAAGGCATGCAGCGGAGGTTTCTGGAACATCCAGTTCATCACATCCAGCGTGTGAATATTGATCTCCACGAGGTAGTCACCGGAAAGCGCCTTATGGAAAAGCCAGTTCCGTAAACGTGCCTCGGGAGTACCCGGCTCAGCCTGTACATGGCCATATGGCCCGGTATGGTTGAATGCCTCTCCAAATGTGATTTTTCCTATCGCGCCCGCATGGAGCCTTTTTACAGTTTCCTGGTAGAAAGAATCTGTGCGATGCTGGAAATCAACCAGGAATGCCAGTTTCTTCTCTGTAGCCTTCCGGCCTGACTCGCCTACCGTCCTGCATCCCGGCACATCGACTCCGGCCGGTTTTGCCAGATAAACATGCTTACCGGCATCAACAGCGGCTGCTGCCTGTTCGGGATGGAAACAAGGCGGGGATTCAATGGCCACGGCATCCAACTTACCTTCGAGCAGTTTCTTGTAACAGTTCAAGCCCGTATATCGCCTTGACGGATCAATACCAAGCTTTTCCCCGCATGCATCCACCTTGTCCTGGAAATAATCAGCACATGCCACTATATCGTAACCGCCATGCGCCTTGAAAAGGCCGGCTATCCACGAACCCCGCGAACCACAGCCGATAAGTCCCAGCGATATTTTGCTGTTGGCCTCAGCCCCTCTAACCAGGTTCGGAGCAACAATCATTGTTGAAACCATTGCGGCGCCCCCACACAGAAAATTGCGCCTTGATAAATCAGCGGGAATATTTGTTCGGGTTAAGTTCTTGTTCATCTTCGATGCCTCCTCGTGTTTGGTGTTTCCTGAACTTATTGTCTGCCGTTAAATTACAACACCTTTATTTAAATTACTTGTAGCATGGGGACTTTTTTATGTATTTTATGACCATGGATAAGCGTAAGTTTAAACATCAATTCCTGAAAAGCCTCGGCAGTATCCAGCCTTTTGAACAACTGATGGACCTTCTTCCTGACGTGGCCTTCTACGTCAAGGACAGTAAAAGCCGGTTTGTAATGATGAACCGGCGCAACTGTGAGATCTGCCATGTTGCTTCAGAAATGGATGCCATCGGCAAGACTGACCACGACTTCTTTCCAAAGGACCGCGCCGACCTTTATGTGGCGCGCGATAAAAGGATCATGCGAACAGGAATTCCAACCATCAATGTTGTATCTCCCGCACCGGAAGAAGAAGGCTCAGATCACCTTGTTATAGGAAGCAAACTTCCATTAAGAAACCGTCAGGGTCGCATCATAGGTGTAACCGGAATACATCGTGCCGTGGAAGGGATGCGTGCAGCCCCTAAATCATACGGTCCCTTCTCCCGCGCAATCCAGCATATCCACGAACACTACGCGGAGACGACTGATACAAGAAAAATCGCGGCCATGGTTGGAATGTCTGCCCGTCAGTTCAACCGCCGTTTTCAGCGTTTCTTCAGAGCCACGCTCTGCCAGTATCTCATGCGCGTCCGGATCAATGCGGCATGCCGCCTTCTAACCGAAACCGATCACAGCGTGACAGATATAGCAGGCGAGGTCGGCTTCTACGACCAGAGCCACTTCTCCCGGACCTTCATCAGGATGATGGGATCATCCCCACTGAAGTACCGCAAGCAACATATTCCTGAATGAAGAATAACCTTATCCCGTGCGAATAAACCTGCCCAGCGTAGCCTATGAGGCCGCAACCAAGAGAGAAGTGGTGTGCATTTTGGAGCCTATAGCAAGTTCAGCAATACTGTAGTCGTTCGACGTCCTGTCCTCCAAAGCTGTCCAGCGAAGGAGGAAGGCGAACGGTATTGAAGTGAAGCTCCCCGCGGCAAGCCTGCCCGCCTGCCCGAGACGACTCGGGTCGGCCAGGGGCACGGGGCATTTTGGCGAAGGCGAGTAATCCGGATATTGCTGAAATATTGATACTATTCGAATTCAGCTTTCCCCTTTCCAGCAATCTTCGCAGGTGCTATCATGCCAAAAATTGGTCTTTCGCTTATACATGCCTTGGTCTGTATTAGCGAAGTTTATTCAGTCTAATACTTTTTTTCGGCAGGAGAGAATATCGTGATCACGAAAGGCGTACTTGAACGCGTATTCTGCATTCGCCACGGCGACAGCATAGGCACTGCGTTCACAGTTGATATCGACGGCAAGCAGTACATCATCACTGCCAAACACGTAATCGATGGCCTATTTGGCGTAGGTCGACCATCGACAGTCGAAGTCCTGCGGGACAGGACGTGGCACAACATTGGAGCTCGCCTTGTTGGCGAGGCACCACTGAACTGCGATATCGCAGTGCTCGCGTGCGACGTCTTGCTTTCGCCTCCAGCGGCCATCACCGCTAGTTCTTCAGGAATTGTCTACGGGCAGGATCTCTACTTCCTCGGATTTCCCTACGGGCTCCACTCCGACAGTGGGGATCTGAATCATGGTTTTCCGTTCCCATTGGTGAAGAAAGGCATCCTGTCCAACATCCAGAAGCAGGAAGACGGCACCGTCGTGTTCTTGATCGATGGGCACAACAATCCGGGGTTCTCCGGCGGTCCGGTCGTGTGGGCACGCCCAGGCAAGATCACGCCACGCACGCCAGGCGAGATAGTCAAACTCGACTACAGCGTCGGTGCCGTGATCTCGGCCTACAGATTCGCGTACGATAAGGTATACCTTGGAGGAGAGGAAACGCCGCTGGCTTACCGTCAGAATACAGGAATCGTCATAGCCCATCCAGTGGATGAAGCAGTGAAGATCATTGAGGCAAACCCAGCCGGATGCCCCATCAAATGATGCCGAACAAGACGCATGGACGGCTACAAATCAACCGCGCGGACGTAATTAGGGTCAGTCCTCGTATTTAAGTATTGACGGCAGATTGCCTTTTTTGGCAGGTTGTAAGTTATGCCAAGGAAGCCAAGGATCGAATATGCCGGAGCAGTGTATCATGTCCTGAATCGGGGGGGACCAGGGAGACCGTATTTTCAAGGACGATCTTGACGCTGAGAACTTTCTTTTATTGTTGGGCAAGACTGCAGAACAGTGTGGATGGGTGTTGCATGCCTATTGCCTGATGCCGAACCATTTTCATTTGCTGTTGGAAACACCGGAGGCTAACCTGGTGGCCGGGATGAAATGGTTTCTGGGTACCTACACACAAGTCTATAATCGACGTCATGGATTGCGGGGTCACCTGTTTCAAGGGCGGTATAAGGCGCTACCGATTCAGAGCGGAAGCGGGGGATATTTTGAAAAGGTGAGTACGTACATTCATTTGAACCCTGCCAGAGGGGGGCTGTTGAATCAAGACAAGCCAATTCTAATGAAATACAAAAGGAGCAGTTATCCTAGTTATTTAAATCCGAACATCAGGTCTGGATGGCTTAAGGTGGATCGTGTGCTTGGGAATATGGGTTTGAAGGATGATAGAAGCGGGCGTGTGGCGTACGGGCGACATATGCAGGTGTTGGTTGGGGAATTGAGGACGAAGAAGGGGCGGAAGTTGTATTCGGGATTGTGGAAGGATATCCGATGGGGATGGTACATTGGGGATGAGAGTTTTGAGTCGGAGATGCTTGCGCGGGTTGGACAGGCAGTTGAGGGAAAACAGAGGGCTTCGTACAGCGGGGATGAGATGGCGAGGCATGATGAAGGTGAAGCAGAACGGTTGGTGAGGAAAGGTTTAAAAATCCTTGGGGTGGAAGAATCGCGATTAGGGGTTATGCACAAGGGGGCGCCAGAGAAGAAGGTGCTGGCGTGGCTGGTTACGAGACGGGCGATGGTGA
>MHBM01000143.1:851-11965 GCA_001804885.1 Lentisphaerae bacterium RIFOXYA12_FULL_48_11 | reverse complement strand
GTTGCAGTTGAGCTTCGCCGGGGCACAGGTGCAATAACAGTATATGAAAGCCAGCTTTATGTGGATAAGGATGGTGATGGTTTTGATAGTGACCAGGAAACGCAGATGGGGACTTCTGATAATGATGCAAATAGCAGGCCATATTATCTTACAGTAAACAGCGGCTTGGGTGGCGGCTGGTACGCTCCGGGTGTGACTGTGTCGATCGTTGCGAATACGGCACCAACGGGACAGGTATTTAATATTTGGACAGGAGACGCGAGTACTGTAGCCGATGCATATGCGGCCACTACAACAATAACAATGCCTGCCGCTAATGCAGCACTTACGCCAGTGTATATAGTGATCGAGCCTGCGGGTGGAACAATTCTTCGTGAAGTATGGACAAATATTTCCGGCACGGCTCTTTCCAGCCTTACGACCAATTCCTTGTATCCTGCTAATCCTTCCATAAGGATCTCATCCACAAGCTTTGAAAGTCCAGTCAACTGGAGTGATAACTATGGAACCAAGATGCGCGGTTATGTACATCCGCAGCAGACTGGGAACTATACATTCTGGATTGCCGCAGACGATACTGCCCAGCTTTGGTTGAGCACTGATGGCAATCCTTTCAATAAAGTACTGATTGCCTCTGTCCCCAGTTGGACATCTTCAAGGGAATGGACGAAATATACCAACCAGCAATCTTTGGCAATTCATCTGGAAGCGGGCAGAAAATATTATATCGAGGCCATACAAAAGGAAGGTGCTGGTGGGGATAACTTTGCTGTCGCATGGCAGGGGCCTGGAATCAGCCAGTCGGTAATAGGTGGCGCTTATTTGTCCGCAGATGCAACGAATTATGCGCCAGTTGCCGGGATAACCATTAGTACGAATGTGGAAGATATCCTTACAGAGGTTGGTTTCAGTGCATCCGCCTCGACTGATCCTGAAAGCGGTTCCATGACTTACAGCTGGAATTTTGGCGATGGAAGTTACGGAACCGGCATCACAACAACACATGCTTATACAAATATTGGAACATATACTGTAAGGGTTACTGTGGCTGATGATCAGGGGGCCAGTTCGGTGGCAACCGGGACCGTGCAAATCGTCAATGTCCGTGATCCAGAAAATCCGGCCAATGTTGTTGCCGGGATGGAATATAAATATTTCGAGGGTACATGGACGAATCTGCCCGATTTTAATTTGCTAACTCCTGTTCGGATGGGCAGCACAACAAACTTTAATATCGATCCCAGACTTCGCAACACAACTTTTGGATTCAAGTATTCCGGATATATTCAAGTTCCGTCAGATGGCCAGTACACGTTTTACACATCCTCGGATGATGGCAGTAAGCTCTATATTGGTTCACAGCTTATAGTAAGTAATGACTTTCAGCATGGTATGACCGAGAAGTCGGGAAGTATCTGGCTGAGGGCAGGGAAACATGCAATCAGTGTAGAAATGTTCCAGAATAGCAGCCTCTATGGTCTGGAAGCTCGATATGCAGGCCCTGGCATTTCAAAGCAGATTATTCCTGCTGAAGTATTATATCGCCTGAACAATCCCGTTACTCTCACGGTTAATGGCGGCACAGGAGGTGGATCTTATGAAGCAGGTTGGACTGTATTTATATCCGCTGGTTCATCACCCAGTGGTGCGGTATTTACAAGCTGGACCGGTGATACGAATGCTCTTTCAAGCATCTATGTATTGAATCCGCTTGTTACCATGCCAGCCTCAAATGCCACAGTCACAGCGGTGTTTACGGATATGTCGAGTATTGATACCGGCACAATTCTTCGTGAAGTCTGGACGAATATTACTGGATATGTGCTTACCAATCTCACAAGTAATTCCCTATATCCTGCCAGCCCTTCATTCAGGACTTCCTGTACCAACTTTGATGCTCCAATCAACTGGGCTGACAACTATGGAACCAAGATGTCCGGTTACCTTTATCCGCCTGTAGCTGGAAATTACACTTTCTATATTGCCGCAGACGACACCGCTCAATTGTGGTTGAGTTCTGATCAGAATCCGTCCAACAAAGTGCTGATAGCATGGGTCAATGGATGGACTCCGCCTCGTTCCTGGACCAACTATACATCCCAGACCTCATCAAATATTACTCTTGAAGCAGGTCGCAGATATTATATTGAAGCCTTGCAGAAGGAAGGTGGTGGATCGGACAATCTTTCTGTGGCGTGGACAGGTCCGGTTGGAACAGAGACAAATGTTATTACAGGTGGTTTTATTTCTCCTATTCCAACAAATAAAGCGCCGACTATTATCCTTGCGATAAGTACAAATCTTGAAGACATCGCAACCCCGATTTCTTTCGATGCATCGGGTTCACACGATCCTGAAGGTAGCACGATTTCTATAAGCTGGGACTTTGGGGATGGAGACACAGCATCGGGATTAACCGCCAGTCATTCGTATGCAAATGCAGGAATTTACACGGCTAAAGTAACTGCGGCTGACACTGAAGGAGCTGCTGCTGTTGTAGCAAGCATCATACAGATCGTGAACATGCGCGATCCCGAAAATCCTGCCAACACGGTCAATGGACTTGAATACAAGTACTATGAAGGCACATGGACGAATATGCCTGATTTCAGCCTGATCACTCCTGTAAGAATGGGAGGTACCACTAACATTAATCTCAATCCCAGGCTCAGGAATACCAGCATTGGACTGACATTCAGTGGTTATATTGATGTTCCGACTGATGGACAGTATACATTCTACACGACTTCTGATGATGGCAGTAAGATCTATATTGGAAACCAGTTGGTGGTTGCCAATGATTTTCTGCATGGCATGGTTGAAAAGTCCGGCAACATCTGGCTGAGAGCTGGGAAGCATGCAATCAAAGTAGAAATGTTCCAGAATGGCAGTCTCTATGGTTTGGAAGCCAGGTATGCAGGTCCCGGAATAGACAAGCAGCTCATTCCTGATGGAGTATTGTATTGGAGCCCGATCAATCCGGTAACTTTGACAGTGACTGGCGGTACAGGCAGTGGAACGTACGAGCAGGGCTGGACAGTGGGTATAGCTGCGGATTCGTCTCCGAGTGGTATGGTGTTTACCGGGTGGACTGGTGGAGATGGATATATCTCCAATATCTATGCGCCGATGGCGTTGGTAACACTACCTGCTACGGATATTACAGTTACAGCCGAATTCACGGATATTACTAATCTCAACATAGGAACAATTTTCAGAGAGGTCTGGACGAATATTACTGGCAATGCGGTTAGTAGTCTTACAGGTAGTTATCTGTATCCGGATGCCCCGTCCTTCTGGAATTCATGTACTAATTTTGAAGCGCCGGTAAACTGGGGCAGTTATTACGGAACAAGAATGCGCGGTTACCTGTATCCTTCTGTTACAGGCGAGTATAAATTCTTTATTGCCAGTGATGATTACGGTCAGCTCTGGTTGAGTCCGGACGGCAATCCGTCTAACAAAGTATTGATCGCCTGGGTAAATGGATGGACTCCATATCATTCATGGACTAACTACACATCCCAAATGTCAACGAGCATTGTGCTTGAAGCTGGTCGAAGATATTACATTGAGGCGTTGCAGAAGGAAGGTGCGGGATCTGATAATCTCTCTGTGGCATGGACAGGTCCTGTTGGAACTGAAACAAACGTAATAGATGGTATATATCTCTCGCCCATAGTTATTGATAGTGACACGAACGGCTTGAGGGATACCTGGGAAATGCAGTATTTTGGCGCATTGGGTCAGGATCCTAATGCTGATCCGGATGGTGACGGCCTCACAAATTTGATCGAATCGCGATTTAACTGCAGCCCGTTCCTTTCTGACACGGATTCAGATGGGATTTCAGACGCAAATGAAATCAGTGTTTCTCTTACCAATCCTGCTAAAGCCGATAGTGACGGGGATGGCATGCCCGATAAGTGGGAAGTGGATAATAACCTGAATGCAATGGTTAAGGATGCAACAGCTGATCCGGATGGAGATGGACTTGTCAACATAGACGAATACAAGGCTGGCACAAATCCTCATAACCAGGATACAGATGGAGATGGAGTAAATGATTACATCGAAATAAAGCAGGCGTTCAGTGATGCTCTTGTTGCTGATTTTAACGGTGTGATTACTGATCTTCAGTCTGTCAATGGCGGCGACATTACAGGCAGTCTGGGAACATGGACCAAAGAAGGTTCAATAATATATGCTCAGGACAGAAATGGTTATGTTGAGTATTCCATTACTGTTCCCAATGACGGGATATTTGCGCTTAAGGTTGAAGCCACTCAGCGTAATTCGTTTACATTGCAGAATGAGTTTGATTTGAGTCTGTATATTGATGGTGTATTCTCGGGTAGATATATTCTTCATGCACCATACGGGACAGTAAAGAGTGCAACATTCTTCATGCCTTGGCTTTCTTCAGGTACTCATACGGCCAGAATCCGCTGGAGAAATCTTGAGGCCAATACATTCCTTCAGGTCAATTCTGTGAAACTGCAAAGTTTTGGAGGAATTGATGCCAACAGTAACAGTATTCCTGACTGGCAGGAGAACAGGATGGTCAAAATATCTGGCATGTCAACGCCACCTTCAGTTAGTCTCATTTCTCCTGTATGTATGGAAGGCGAGAGTTATTATCAGGATACGCTTTCTGTATCGGCAGATTACGTTCCTGAAGGATATACCCAGCAGGTAATCACGGCCAATCATGGCATAGGCAATAACTGGTACGCCAACGTTCTGCTCTCGCCTACGAATAACACGATGATTTATGTCATCGATCAGAACGGTGCTTCATCATTCTCGAATGTAGTTGACTGGCAGGCATTGAACATCCTTGATGGAGTTTACACCAATGATTTCCTGTTGAGACTCAACGATTCGTTGAAGTTGATAGCATATCCTTTGGATGCCACGAACGGTACGGTTACTGTTGAAATCCTGAACGGCACGAATGTTGTCACCAATGTTGTGACAACGACTGATCAGCCGTTTGTTTATAAGTTTGAACAATCCGGTACGTTTACCGTGAATGGTACATTTAGCAATGAGTCATTCACTACAAATCTCGCAATGACTGTAAAAGTAGTGAACGCTTCATTTGCGGCTGATCCTGTTTGTATTATTGGTGACCTGCGCACATGGGATTGTCCTAATATCCCAAATGCCGCATCAATTGAATATGATTCATCTCTTGCTGTTTCAGCTAATACGTTGCCTGGTGGCGGTGCTACGTTCAGTCTTGCTGCTAGTGAAACCACTGCATATATCGTCGCTCGGTTAGGTGGTAATGGTCCAGTCTTGGACAATGCTAAAATTGCTGGTGTTGTTTATAATACCAGTGCTTATGGAACGGTCAATGTTGTTGAAACATTTGCTGATGGCAGTAAATTGATCGAAATAGTTATCTCAATAAGTGACATTCCTTCGGATCTCAGTGTAGCTCTTCATGTCTTTGTCGGTGGAGTAACTTTTGACGACGGCACTATTGATCGAATAGTGACCGCGAATGATTTTAATGAATTGGGACAATATCGATATCGGTTGATTAAAGGGCCTGATGTAAAATCATCTGTTTGTCATACAACCCTGATATATCAAGGCACAACATTCATAGGGGTGCCATAATTTTATGTGTTGCAGGAAATATGTAAATGAAATGGAAACGGTGATATGAAAAAAACTTTGAACAGGATGTTGTTGATACTGTCATGGATGTTCATCAGTTTGAATTTATGCTTGGCTACTGCTCCTAATAATCCTCCCGATGATGGTGGGGGTGGACCACCGCCCCCACCTGAACCCTGTAGTGGATCTGGTGGCTCTGGTGCTCCTGGTGGCGGTACTGGTGATGGCGGAGGGGCGTCAGGAGAAAATCATGGCGATGCAGGTGGTTCGTTGCAGTTTTGGATGCATTTAGGTGCAGCTCGTTCTGCCGGTAATTTATATGGAGGCACTTTAAGGATAAAGGCAGAGATACCTTCGTCTATTTTGTCGACTCCACAAGGATTAAGATATACCTTCGACACAAGGATTACCCATGTTTCGGCAGAAACAAATTCTGTTGGCGCCCCACAATATGTGACTATTCGTGATAGAGATGGTGAAGATATCAAGTTTAAGTTTGAGAATGGTGCCAGTATAGGTTGGCCTATTGAGAAGTTTAGTTCCTGGAATCATAAATTGCTGATGGTTGATTCCAATAGCAATCCTGTGACTAGTGCGCCGGCATACTATGACTTGCTGTTTCCGCCTGGGAATAAAGATAGATTCATTGCAGGAACCAATGCAAATAGCGGCAGTCTGGCGAAAGTGTTTCTAGTCAGTGGCCGAGAACTTGATTTAGCCACAAGTGGTATAGAGATCATTAGGGATGAGGGCCAGGTTCTTCGGCAAATCAAGACACCTCAAACACTTGCAGATATTGTAGTTATTAATAATTTCAAATATTCCGTCAATTTCTATTCACCGACGAACATAGGGTCAAAAGTGGAAGGTTTATACAATCCTATAGGCAGTCCCAGGGTGATGTGTCTGGTTGAAAACCCCTTTACTAATACAGTTGATAATTTGAAAATCACATGCATAGAAGGCGCTTATACCAATATTTATAATTTCTCGTACAAAATAAACTTTGGTTTGTGGGATCTGATTGTTGGCGAAGGTATCAAGAAGGAAACGAAATATTCTTCTTGGGATGATACAGGAGAGAATCGTCTCTTTACTTATGAGACAAGAGATTCTCTTGGTAATGTTATTTATAAGAAAACTGAAAAAACTCATAAGTATCTTTGGGGCGAAGCGTTGGTGGAAACCGTTATCGATCCTGGTGGTTACGCGTTGAAATATACTAATACATATTATGATGTATCTTCTGATACAGGCCGGTATTCTCGTCTCAAATCAAGTGTTGGGCCGGATGGGTTGTGGATAATTTATGATTACGATTCATTGGGTCGCAGAAAATCAAATACAACGCCGTTTATGGATGCCCCGTTTCCAGGTACTTCAAATTCTGTACGTGTTGTTTCTTATGATTATACGCCTGTTGATCCAAGTGATGCCCTTATTACGAATGATCAAAGAGCGCGTACAGTTACTGAATCCGTTGCCGGTATAGTAACGAGAATAACATATTACGCCTACGTAAATTCCGTGGATGGCTACGAAGAAATTGTTGAACAATGTGCAAACCTTGCCTCGGCTTATGGAGCCATATCAAATCTAAGGCAGGTAACACAATATTATCCTGTAACAAGCGGAATTCAATCGGCAGGTAAAATCAAAGCAGTGATTTCTCCTGTAGGTTTAAAACAGACGTATAGTTATGAATCTGGCACTTATAGTGCAGACCCTGATCCCTCAAAATGTACTTTTGTCGCAGGCATAGGCGATGCCTCCTCAATCACAATAATCAACGGTACGGTAAATAATGAAGCTGGTATTCCGTTTAAAACAACTAAGACACGGCGAGTTCTGGATTCTTTTGGTAATGCGGTGTTAGACGAAACTTACGTCTATACCGGTGGGGCTAATTATGAACGCGTGTCATGGATCGTTCCTTCTTTTGATGACACCGGATATCCGACTCGTATTGATTATTCGAATGGCACTTACGAAGAAAGCGTTTGGGGAGCTAATAATCGTGGGCGTGATTCAATGACCAACGTTACCGGTATCGAATGGAAGTATAACTACGATTCGTTGAATCGCCTTGTCGCCGAGACGAAGAAGGGTACAAACAGTCCCAGTGATGACGTAAGAACTGAATATGCATATGATGCGGCAGATCGCCTTCTTGTGCAAAATAGGAAGGGAGGTGGATTGCAGTTATTGATTAGCAGCAACACTTATGATTCTGCCAGTAGAGTCACAAATTCAGTTGATTCGACAGGTATTCCTCGCGTCTGGATATTTGAAAATGCAGGGCAAATAACGACAACAATTTACGCAGGCTTAACAAATATTACGGAGAAATACATTGATGGAACCTTGAAGAGTATTACCCAGAATGGAGCCTTGAAAAGTTATCGTGTAAGTGGGGTTAATCCGGATGGTTCATTATATGATATTACTTATGCTGGTTCCTTGGGTACCAACTCGCCTACGTGGGCCAAATCAACAACAGACTCTATTGGTCGTGTTGTCAAAGGAGAAAAACCTGGTTTCGGCGGTGTTGTTCTCACCAATGAATATGAATACAATTCCAAGAACCAATTAATTCGGACAAAAAAGAGTCAGCAGCCTGCAAACATCTTCGAGTACAACGAGTTCGACGAACAGATACGTTCCGGCCTTGATGTGAACAACAACGGCACTCTCGATTTCGCCAGCATGGATCGTATCACCGAAAGTGAAACTTACTTTGAAAAGACCGGCTCCGACTGGTTTAAGATGAGCGTCTCTAAGCTCTACGCCCAGGATAATTCAGCTACTGTCACCACCAATTCCATCCAGAAAATCCAATTGACAGGTCTTGGGACAGGGGGCTTGGTGTCCTTCGTGGTATCATCCGATATCCTCGGTAATCAGACAACCTCAAGTGAAGCCATAGATCGCGACAACAAGAAGGTCACGCAGACAGTTTCATATCCTGATTCAACCAATACCGCATCACCGATTACTATCAATGGCCTTCTTGTTTCCTCAACAAGTAAGACCGGAATCAAAACCGATTTCGGTTATGACCTTCTTGAAAGGCGCACATCTATCTCCGATCCTCGTACAGGCATTTCAGTCATTCATTATAATAGCAAGGGCCAAGTAGATTATGTCGAAGATGCCGCATCAAACCGCACTAGTTATGTCTATTCGCTGGACACGGGTCGCCAGATCGCTGTGAGTAACGCGCTCGGCCAAGTTGTTAGCTATGATTATAATCTGCGCGGGCAAGTGACCAAGACCTGGGGCGACACTGTTTATCCGGTAAGCTATGGTTTCGATGATTTCGACAGAATGATATCAATGACCACTTATCGAAATGGCATGGGATGGAGTAGGGATACATGGCCTACTGATACCGGTACAGGTGACACAACATCCTGGTTATATGATCAGGCAACGGGATTACTCACAAACAAACTCTACGCCGACGGTACAGGTCCGGCTTATTCCTACACAGTAGATGGAAAACTTGCGTTGAGAGCATGGTCAAGAACCAGTGGTGGTACCAATTTTGTAACAACATACAGCTATACTAATTCAGGCGAGTTGGTGGGAATTGATTACTCCGATTCGACTCCCGATGTTGCGTTTACATATAATCGACTTGGCCAGCAAAAGACTATCGCCGACGGCCAGGGAACAAGAACCTTCACGTACAATGACGCCTTGCAGTTAGCCGCAGAAACCAACAATCTCGGCCTCATTACCAGGAATTATGACAGTCTGGGTCGCAATACCGGATTCAGCTTTGGTTCTGATTATTCTGTCAATTATGTCTATGACGCTCTTGGCCGCTTCTTTTCGGTTTCTTCTTCTGTGCCTTTTATGGCCAGTTACTCCTACCTTCCTGGCTCTGATTTGGTGTCCGGCTATACTGTTTCAAATTCTGATAATTCTGTTCATTCTGTCAAAACATATGAATCTAGCAGAAATCTTATTACCTCGATCCAGAACATGTCTGGCACAAATGTTATTTCCCAGTTTGATTACATAAATGACCAGCTTGGGAGAAGAACTCAACGTGTAGATACGCTTGCCGTAACGAATTCTTTCGACTATAACTTAAAATCAGAATTGGTGGCCGCCTCTATGGGAACGAATAGTTGCAATTACTGGTATGATAACATCGGCAACCGAGAATCGGCAACGAACAATGGCGAGACAACGACCTATACTGCCAACAACCTTAACCAGTGCACCTCAATCACAAACGTCGACCTAATAATTCGGTCATACGATTTGGATGGAAACCTTACCAATGATTCAGTGTTTACCTATGCATGGGACTGCGAGAACAGGCTTATAGGTGTTTCGTCGAATGGTTCTGAAATCGCCAGTTACAAATACGATTACATGGGTAGACGATATGAAAAGGTATTTAACGGCGTGACGAATGATTTTGTTTACGATGGCTGGGCAATGATTCAGGAACAGAGTTCATCTGGAGTGAAATCATATGTGTATGGGCTCGACCTCAGTGGTACGTCGCAAGGTGCCGGGACGATAGGTGGAATATTAATGGCGAATCTGAACGGAACCAATGCCTTCTTCTGTTACGATGCGAATGGAAACGTGACTGATTTGGTGGGTGCTGATGGAAGTAGTGTTGGACATTATGAGTTCGATCCTTACGGAAATACTACGGTAAAATCAGGGTCGCTTGCTGATATAAATCCGTACAGATTCTCGTCGAAATACACAGATTCAGAAATTGGATTTATCTATTATGTCTTGAGATATTATGACCCGAAGCTGGGGGGATGGCTTAGCAGAGATTCGTTAGTTGAAAATGGCGGGTTAAACCAATATGAGGCATTTAATAATAACGGAGTTAATTTTGTTGACCCGTATGGCTTGGATACCTATTGGGTTACCCGGTGGATATCCGGAAGGACACCTCGAGACGGCTATGTATCCCATGCATTTATTGCGGTTCAGGATTCCCAGAAGGTGATTTCCTCGTATGGCTGGGGGAGTGAATTTGATGAGTATGTCAATGGGAAGTGGTCTAAGAACTTGCCCGACGATCTTAATGCTGCCTTACTAGCGATACCTCGAAAAGCACAGAAAATTGGTGATGCGTCTCTCGATCCCTATATACAAGATGCTTTTGATATACTTAAAGATAGTTCGCAATCGCGGCACTGGTGGCATATATTCGATAATTGCAAGAACGAGGCCGAGAGGTTAGTAGTTCTAGCTCAATATTTGCAAGTAAATTACCCGCAGGGATATTTCAATAATCACCCAAGTAAGAAGAATAACGTGCAACCTGTGCCGAATCCGTATAGCCCTGGCCCTGGAAATAGCCCTGGCCCTGGAAATAGCCCTGGCCCTGGAAATAGCCCTGGCCCTGGAAATAGCCCTGGCCCTGGAAATAGCCCTGGCCCTGGAAATAGCAATGGCCCTGAAAATGGAAGTAATAGACATGGTGGTGGTGTCAGTGT
>MHBM01000143.1:0-816 GCA_001804885.1 Lentisphaerae bacterium RIFOXYA12_FULL_48_11 | reverse complement strand
ATAACAATAATAACAATAATAACAACAATAATAACAATAATAACAACAATAACAATAACAATAACAACAATAACAATGGTGGTGGTGGCGGTGGTGGTGGTGGCGGTGGTGGTGGTGGCGTTCCTCAGCCTTGGCCGAATCCCTTCCCTCCCGCTCCAGTGCCAGCGCCGGAAGTATGCAAGAATTAGAAATTATGATATTCAATAGATTGTAAAGGAGTGATAAATCTTGGTTTAAATTTTTTTGAGTCAGGATTAGTGAGGCATTTTCTTAGGAGATTCAGATGCCCGGAAAACTATTGCATGTTAAGAGAGTTGTTTCTTTTGGTTTTTTCTTTCTGCTTCTTGTTCTTGGAATTGATTTTGTGGGCGTTCGTTTTCTTGGTAAGAATGGACTTGCGTTTCAACTGCACTGCTATACATATGGAACTACTTATTGGGTCAGCCTAATTGCTATCTTTCTGCTGTTACGTTTTTCACTTCGGTTTATGCCTTCGCTTTTAATTGCGGTTGTTACAGCCGCTCTATGGTGGCTAGTAGCTTTTGTGGTCCTGGTCGATTTCCATATTTTAATTGGTGGAACTTTGTAAAGGGGTTAGATCTAACGGATAGACTTGTCCGTTGCTTCCGTTGAGTGTCGAATGTGTGATGCTAAAATCATGTCCGAAAGTGGATGATGTTTAATTATTGTATTGTGACCGTATATTGTTGAGTGCTGGACTGTTGCTAATCATCTTGTGATTGTTTTTGTTTGTTTTGCTGCATTTCCGCCAGAGTTATTCAATGAGTAAGAAGGCTTTGATTGTAATAGTCGTTG
>MHBM01000142.1:10225-11127 GCA_001804885.1 Lentisphaerae bacterium RIFOXYA12_FULL_48_11 | reverse complement strand
ACCGTTTTCCCATCCCTCTGAACCCCGAAATACCACCGGCGATTTACATTCTACGCAGACGCGGAAAATGGGTGATCCCCCCGTATTTTTCGTCTATTCTGGACTCGAAACGGTAAAAATGTCGGTTTCAATCACGGGGAAAAAATGAAAAATATAAAACTTTGCTCGGCAATATTGCCTGTTGTGATCGTATGGCTTTCGAGCGTCATGATCTATGCCGATACGGTTGACTGTGATGTGGTTGTTGTCGGCGGCGGGACGGCTGGCGTTGTGGCTACTATTCAATCTGGGCGTTGTGGCGCAAAGACAATTCTTATTGAGGCAGGATCCCAGCTGGGCGGGAATGCAACTGTTGGAGGTGTTAATTCCCCTGAGCTGTTTTCACTTTGGGGTAAGCAGCGGATTGCAGGTATCGGCTGGGAGTGGTGTACAAAGACGGCCGAACTTGATGACAAACAATTACCCGGTTCAAGGCAGCATTTTCGTATCAATCCTGCAATGTACGCATGTATTGCAGAAGAACTCTGCCTGGAAGCGGGAGCAGAGCTTCGCTATTTTGAAGCACCGATGACTGTGAAGAAGAGTGATGATAAGTTTGGCTATAACTGGATCCTCACAACGGCGGCAATGGGAGAGACCCGGACTATCCGCTGTAAAGAGCTTGTGGACTGCACTGGGAATGGGACTCTTTGTGCACTTGCCGGTGCCGAGCGTATGCGGGAGAATGAAATCATGGCCGGTTCTTTCAATTATACGATCAAGCATGAGGTTGACCGTAAGAAACTTGGGAAAGACGAACTCCAGAAGCGATACGAAGAAGCGCTAAAAGATGGCCGTCTGAAAGAGGGTGATGCCCGGCATGGCATAGAGAGCGCAATGCATTATCAGGCCGGAAATTACAT
>MHBM01000142.1:0-10080 GCA_001804885.1 Lentisphaerae bacterium RIFOXYA12_FULL_48_11 | reverse complement strand
GTCCGGGAAACATGGCGGGTCAAGGGGGAGTATGTTGTTACGGTTGATGACTATCTTTCCGGCAAGGTTTGGGATGATTCAATTTCCTATGCATGCTATCAAATCGATATGCACAAACCGCAGTGGAAGGATTTTGTCCGCATTCATCTCAAGGAAGGAGTCCTCCCGACGGTTCCGCTTCGGGCACTTATTCCGTTGGGAGTCGATCATCTTATGGTTGCCGGACGATGCATCAGCAGTGATCGCCTTGCAATGTCCGCGCTTCGGATCCAGGCGACCTGCATGGGGACAGGCCAGGCGGCAGGTGCCGCTGCTGCCCTTGCGGCTAAAAATAACATGACGCCCAGAAAGCTGGATGTTGCCGAGGTTAAGTCGGTATTAAAGAAGTATGGAGCAATCATTCCCTGATATGTGGGGAATGATCATGTAGTATGTGGAAAAGCAGGTGGTGTTTGGTGAACGGAGGGCAGAACTGTAGCGCCGCACTGTGTGCGGCGATTGCGGCACACCAGTCTTCGTCTAAAGACTACACCGTGGCAGGCAGTGCCGCACTACAAGGTGAAATCCATACCGTGTACCTGTTTGAATGCCAAAGGGAGGAATGTTCATGAGTAAATATTCGATTTTACTTTCAGTTACAGCAATTCTGGTTTTGGTAGGCTGTGTTTCTGTATATGAAAAAGCCAATGCTTGTGGAAAGACTTCATGTACATACTTTGTAGCGGTCAATGGTAATGACAGCTGGTCAGGCCGGCTGGCGCGACCCAATTTCGGGCGGACCGATGGGCCTTTTGCCACGATCACGCGTGCGCGTGATTCGATACGTCAGCTTAAATCAGCAGGAGCATTGAAGACGTCGGTAACTGTGTATTTGCGCGGTGGTACATACTACGTAACCGAAACTATAAGTTTTACGCCGGACGATTCAGGGACTAAAGAGTGTCCCGTTACTTACGCTGCTTATCGCGGTGAGAAACCTGTTCTTGTCGGAGGCAAACGTATCACTGGTTTTAAGCAAGGAGAGGGAAATGTCGTAACGGCTACTCTTCCGCAGGTGAAGGACGGGAGCTGGTTTTTCCGCCAACTGTTTGTTGATGGTAAAAGAATGATCCGCGCGCGCACGCCTGATTACGATACCGCTGACCCTTACCGGAAAGGTTTTTTCTATGTCTGGCGCGGAGCGTCGGCGTTTGGACAGAGTGTCGGTTGCATTCATAATCCGGGAGATTGGATGGAGTACACGATCGATGTTCCGGCAGATGCAGACTACGCATTCTGGATGCTGTATGGTGCAAACAACAAGCCGTTTGGTACGGATGACATGGGCGGCAGGACGGTATTGATTATTGATGGCGGGGCACCTGTGTCGATTATAAATCTTCCCAATACAGGCAGCTGGAATGCTGATAAATGGTCACGCTGTGCGACTGTACACCTGGCAAAGGGGAAACACACGTTTCGCTGGCAGAATGTCAAAGGTGGCGGATTAAATATTGGCGGCTATGCGTTTTGTGACGATCCATCGTGGAAGCCGGCAAAGATGGAAGTACCGAAGCCGGCGGAGGGTAAACACGTCATCGCCATATCTGCCGAGAACTTTGAGAAGAGCCATGGTAAGCAGCTCACACTTGGGGGCGGCGAATACGGCCTTCCAACAGCCTTCAGATTCAAGCCGGGCGATATCAAGCCAGAATGGGCCCAGAGTACTGGCGCGGAAATACACATCTTCCAGTCGGAGCAATGCCGGGCATTCAAGGAAATTGTTTCGCTGGCGAAAGTGGACATGGAACAGAACATGGTGACCGTGAGCGGAAAGGAATGTGTTGCCAAACTGGGTACTGGTGACAGGTATTTTGTCGAAAATATTCCTGATGCGCTGGACAGTCCGGGTGAATGGTATCTTGATCGCAAGACAGGTGAACTTTGCTTATGGCCAACAAAAAAGCTTACGGCCGGGAATGAAGTTATCGCCCCTGTGATCGGCCGGATGTTCGAATTGAATGGTGATGTGAAAACCGGGAAGACTGTATGCCACATTAATTTCAAAGGATTGCAGATCAGAAACACTGATTATTCACCGGATGACGGGTGTGTGGGGTACCAGACGGGCGGTGACGGCGTTGTGTTCCTGGGTAATGCAACAGATTGTTCGGTTGTTGATTGCAGTTTCAACGACATTGGCAAGTATGCCGTGTGTTTGAAGGATGGTGGGAGCAACCGGATAACAGGCAACAGTATTGCCAACGGTGCGGAAGGCGGAATTGTACTGTTGGGTTCTTCGGGGAATACAGTATCGGACAATCATGTCTACAACTGTGGCTGGGTTTACAAGCATGTTGGGGGAGTGATTCTTGAAGGTCCGAAAACAAGTGATAACCTGATTGCGCACAATCTCATCCATGATATTCCACGTTATGGCATTTCGCTCAAGAACCCGGGCAGTCGAAATGTTGTTGAGTACAACGAGCTGTACAACCTCAGTACGGAAACTTTTGACACAGGTGGTATCGAGGTTACGCAGGGTAATCGCGAATTTCGCAGTGGAAGCACGATCCGGTACAATATTGTCCGTGATGTGATCGGTTACTCATCTAATAATGGCAAGGAAGTGCGGATGAGCTGGGCGATATACCTGGACTCGTTCGCGGGCGGGTACGACGTAAATAACAACATTACATGCCGTAATTCCCATGGCGGCGTGATGCTGCAGGGCGGCAAGGATAACAAAGTCTGGAACAATATCCTTGTCGACAGCGAAAAGACGCAGGTTTACTTCGCCAATTTTTCCGACAACACAAGAGGTAATGTTTTTGAGCATAACATCGTTTACTTTACGGATCCGGAAGCTTCGCTGTTCATGGCCAATAATATACATGACGGGGTGATGACGACTGATAATAATGTCTATTGGAATTGTGGAACGAACAAATTGACCATCATGGGAGCGGGATCGTTTGTGGACTGGCAGAAGAAGGGACAGGATGTTCATTCGATTGTTGCTGATCCTCTATTTGTTAACCATGCTGCTGGAGATTTCAGGTTGAAGCCAGAATCACCGGCTTTCAAACTTGGGTTCAAGGCAATTGATACCAGTAAGATCGGGTTGTGCAAACGACGCTTGCCGTGATGACGCGAATTGGGCAGGATGGAAATAGGAATAGGTGAATATGAAAACATCTGCAATGGCTATTGTGTCTTCTTTGCTTCTGGTAATGATGCCGGCAGTGATACATGGAGCGGATGCTGAGAAGAGTGCGGTCGATGGTACTGTTGATATTACGGCATCACCGGAAACAAAGGCACTATTGAAATATTTCAAGGGGCTTTCTTCTCGTGAGGATAAGAAGCTTCTCAGCGGGCAATTCATGGGCTGGTATCCCGTTACATCTCTGGCTACGGCAAATGAGATTTTCCTGCAAACCAGCAACTGGCTGGCGGTGGTCGGCTTCGATTACTACGAAACATTTGTAAATACACCGAAAACGAAACCGGAGAAATTCAAGCCGCCGCGCTGGCGTGCAATCAACGAGTTTGCAAAGGCTTATTGGGAGATGGGCGGACTGGTTACGATTTCCTGTCACATGACCAATCCCTGGGATGGCGGACTGGCGTGGAGCAAGGCGGGTCGTTTTGAGGATTTACTGGACAAGGAGACTCCCGCATATTCAAAATACAAGGAACAGATTGATGAAGTGGCGGCAGGCCTGACTGAACTTCAGAAGGCCGGCGTTGTGGTACTGTTCCGGCCATTTCATGAGATGACAGGAGCTTTCTGGTGGGGAGGCCGCTATCCAGTTACATTCCGGAAGGTCTGGCAGGAACTGTTCGAGTATTACACGAAGGAGAAGGGATTACATAACCTGATCTGGATATGGTCCCCACTGGTGTCGAATAAAGCCATGGACTACTATCCGGGTAATGAGTTTGTAGATATGACAGGGTTGGATATATATGCGGCCAGTGTCGCGTCTGCAAAAGCGGTTTATTCGGAAATTAACAAGACAGGAAAGCCGTTTGCTGTCACGGAATTCGGGCCGCCTGGTAATGCGTTGGATAATACATCACCTCGTAACTACGACTATGGCCCATTTGCAAAAAGCATCGGCGCGCATATGCCGGACGCTGTTTTCTTTCTCGCGTGGCGTGATGCCTGGGGGTTGCATCGCAACCTTAATGCAAAAGCATTACTTGAAGATCCGCTGGTGGTTAACCGCGATGATTTGAAGATCCCTGATGTCAGGGTGAAATAACAAGAACAAGGTATGGAGAATAAGATGAAGAGATTGATGACAAGTCTGTTGACGGTCTGTCTTTTGTTGAGCTGTTATGCGAGTGGAGAAGTTTTCAAAGACGGCGAAACTGTCTGTTTCCTGGGGGACAGCATTACGCACGGCGGCCGATACTACAGTGTCATGTATGATTACTACCTGACACGGTTTCCTGAAAGAACGATTTATTTTGTTAATGCCGGTGTTTCCGGGGACTCGGCAGGCGGCGCGCAAGGACGACTTGTTGATGATGTTATCTGCAAAAAGCCGACGTCGGTATCGGTGATGCTCGGCATGAACGATGTGGGGCGCGGCAATTATGTTGCGGATCCTGATTCCCAGAAAAAGTCGGCACAGCAGAATTCTCTCGATGGTTACAAGAGGAATATGGACAAGCTGATAGGGCGTATAAGGACAGAGGCGAATCCGCGCCTGATTCTCATCACGCCATCGCCGTTCGACCAGACGGCCGTCAACGACCGCAATAACAATCAGCCTGGCTGTAATGATGGGCTTGGCAGATGCGCCGAGGCCGTAAGGGAAATGGCAAAGAAATATAACGGTGAGGTGGTGGATTTCCATGGACCGATGACGGCATTCAACCTGGAACAGCAGAAGAAGAACCCTGCATTCACCATAGTTGGCGCGGACCGGGTACATCCCGGCCAGGAAGGGCATCTGATGATGGCGTGGCTGTTTTTAAAGGCACAGGCCGCCCCGGCCATGGTGTCTGAAGTTGTGATTGATGCGACGTCTGGAAAGGCGACAAAAACTGAGAACGCCGAAGTCAACAGCGTGGAAAAGAAAGATGGTGGCTGGCAATTCAAGGTGCTGGAGAAGGCTTTGCCTTTTCCTGTTAATCCTGCTGCCAAATCGATCCTTACCCAGCTGCCCATTGAACAGGATCTTAACAGGGAAATCCTGTCGGTCGTTAATCTTGCTGATGGCAAGTACGAGTTGTTGATTGATGGCACTGTGGCCGGCAGTTATTCATCCGGTGAACTGGCAAAAGGGATCAATCTTGCATGCAACGAGTCAACGCCGCAGTTCAAGCAGGCGCAAGCGGTAGCCCAGTTGAATGAGAAACGGCGCTCAACTGAAACGAAATTACGGGACTATGCCGCGGTTCGCTGGTTCCTCCGCCGTCATGTGAATCCTGACGATATGGCTGCAGTGAAGATTTTTGCGGAAACAAAGATGAACAAGACAGGGTATTATGAGGGCAAGGTGGCTGATTACATGAAGTCATGGGAAAAGAGGGGTGAGGTTATTGAACAGGTTAAAACGCTCGAACAGCAACTCTTTGCCCTGCGTAAACCGGTTGAGCATCTTTACCTGCTGCGCCGTGCTCAGTGAGTTGTCTTCTGGTAACGTTTCCTGAATTGACTCATTGTCAGTCCGACATGCTTCTTGAACACGCGCTTGGCATGCATTTCCGTCTGGTAGCCGCACTGTCCGCTGATCAACCCGATAGGCAGTGTTGTTTCCTGGAGGGACTTTTTCAGCCGGTCAAGACGTATCTGCTGTATTTCCTCGTGTATCGAGTGGTCTAGATGGCGGCGGAAAAGCAGCTCGGCCATGCGCCGTGATATGTTCATATGCCTGGCGATGTCTGTAATGCTTATTGACTCACCGGCATTGAGACGGATGAACTCCAGTCCGCGCAGCAGCCGTCGGTCCACTGCCCACGTTGGCCTGCTCGATTCACGGGCCACAATCTGTTTCACTCCATATAGAATTGTCTGCGGCTTGCGCATGTTGTTTCGCATGAATTGTTCAAGAAGTTGAGCCGCCTGGTAACCAGCCGTCTCGAAGTCAGGCTGGATGCTGGAAAGTGTCGGCGACGTGTTCTCACAGATGATTTCTTCGTTATCAACCCCGAGGATTGCAATATCGCCCGGGACATTGAGGCCGGCAAGCTGGCAGGATTCGAGAAGTTGCCTGGCCCGGTCATCACGGGCGGCGAGGACGGCTATTGGACGTGGCAGCGCAAGTAGCCAGCGCACCATCTGTTTCTGGTCGCGGGCCCAATCGCTTTTGTCACGGCCGGAAGGGCTGCTGTAAATTTTACAGGTGTAACCTGATTGCCGTAGCCTGGCGGCGAAAGCGCGGTAACGCTGGACAGACCAATCCCATTTCTCCGCATCAGCCACGTAGGCAAAGTTCTTGTAACCCTGCTGGATGAGGAAATCCGCTCCGGCATTACCGATGGCGTCGGAATCACAAGTGATAAAGGAAGCTTTAGGAAGGCGGTTTACGTAGAGTGTTGGTGAGTCCATGACTATGGTTGGGATCCAGGCTCGTGCAATGGTCCGCACGGAATCCGGCATTCGTGCTACTATAACACCAGTTGCTCCCCATGCCCGGAGATCGCCAAGTTTCTGTTCACCCATCCGGTTCTCGATCAGGTGTATGTTCCATGGCGTATGCGAATGCACGTAGCGCAGAATACCCTGCAGTTTGCTGCGCCCTGCAGCTTCATTGGTTGCAAGGAACAATACTACCCGCGGTTTCTTCTGGAGCAGACTTTTCATGGTTAAATTCTCTTTTAACAGCAATCCTAGACTGTACCGTTGCGGTCCGCAAGCTTCCATTGCGCAAAATGCAGTATCTTTTGTGCGCAATCGGAAACATGCACAACATGGCCCTGTGATAGCTTGTTGGCCATGAACAGAGGAATGCCAATACACGCAAGGGAGGGGCGGAAGTTATGACAATCAACAGGAGGGACTTTATTACATTAGGTGCAGCCGGTATTGGCAGTACTGTATTGAGTGGCGCAGTTCCATTATGTGCTGCTGAAACCTGTAATGGTATGCCCAATCTTTCGCTTCCGTCACAACCTGCTGAATTGCATATCGGCTGTCACCAGACGCTGGTTGCCGGTAAGTCATTTGAGGAGAAACTGGATTTTCTTGAGTCGGCCGGTTATGACCGCATGGAAGTAAGCGGTGGAAATTACGAATGGATGACCAAGAATGTTGAGGCTTTTTCAAAGGCCATAAAGGGACGGAAAATACGTTATTCAAATCTGTGTATAGGTCAGCGGGGCAATGCCGGCATGGCCGATGCGACTGAGAGGCGTGCTGTCATTGATACCGGCAAGATTGTGCTGGATCATGCGGCTGCCCTGAAAGCGGAGGGAATGATTCTCTGCCCGGCCCGCAAAAAAATAGAGTTACCTTTCCCTGAGCTGCGTGAACGTTTTCTTTCCGAGATTGTTCCGGAGTTGGCCGCCCACGCTGCAAAGCTGGGTGTGAATGTCATACTCGAACCGCTCAACCGGACTGAAACGATGTTTCTCCGGCAGGTAGCCGATGGAGCGTCGATCTGTCGTGATGCAAATAGGCCTGGGATCGGCGTGATGGGCGATTTCTGGCACATGACTTTTGAGGAAACAAGCGACATGGGCGCTTTCATCTCGGCGGGTTCGTTTCTGAAGCATGTACATATTGCATCACGCAAGAATCGCAAGATACCGGGCCTGGACGGTGAGGCGGACGTGTATATTGATGGTTTCAAAGGATTGAAGCTTCTCGGTTACCGCGGTGCAATCAGTATAGAGGCCGGATATCCGAAGGACACATCGGACGAAGAAAAGAAGAAACTGCTTATCAAGGCGGCAGAACTTATTAAAACACAATGGGCAAAAGCCTGAGCCCTGGAAAGTTCAAATCAAGAGGAGAAATAATATGCAGAATCGTCGTGAATTCCTGAAAAATGCGGCAGTTTTTTCTGCCGCTGTTGCCATGAGTTCGTCGTTTGCGAGAGCGCAGAGCGCTCCGCGCCTGTTCAGGGTCGGGATGATCGGGTCGGGACGCCGCGCCAGTGCGGCGTTTGAGAATCTAAAGGAAGCAGCAAAATCGCTTAATGTTGATGTTAAGCTGACAGCCACGCACGATTTATTCCTGGAAGTTGCACAGAATACGGCAAAGAAGTATGGCGCAGAAGAGAAGTTTGCGTTTGGCGGTGCTGCCGGATACAAGAAGCTGCTGGAAACTGATTGCGATCTTGTGATCACGGCGGCGCCTCCGGCGTTCAGGCCTGTTCATCTCGAAGCAATCATAAAGGCAGGTAAACACGTATTTGCCGAGAAACCAATAGCGGTTGATCCTCCCGGTATCCGCAAAGTGCTTGCCGCTGCCGTAGAGGCGAAAGCAAAAAAACTTGCGCTCGTGGCCGGTACACAGAGGAGGCACCAGGATGCTTACCTTCAGCAGGCGGTGGCGATGGAGAAAGGTGAACTTGGGAAGATTCTCGGCGGTACGATCTACTGGTGCCAGGCGCGCGGGAGTGTTCGTCAGCGCCGGCCCACGGATACTAATGCCGGCTATATGGCCAACAACTGGATGAACTGGGCGGAAATGTCGGGTGATCATATTGTTGAACAGCACGTTCACAATATCGATGTTGCCAACTGGTTCATAGGCCGTCCGCCTAAGACTGCGGTTGGTGTCGGTGCGCGTTTGAGGAGACCTACAGGAAATCAGTACGACTTTTTCAGTGTGGATTATGATTATGGTGACGGTCTCCATATCCACAGTCTCAGCCGCCAGATTCCCGGTTGTTACGCACGTGTTGGAGAAAACTTCATGACGGACATAGCCGAGATCATGGGTGGCGGCAAGGTTCGCAGATTTGATGGTAAGGAAGTTAAATACGCAGAGGTTGGACATACTGGAAACCCGTATGTCAACGAACACGCGGACATGCTGAAAAGCATACTGGATGGCAATGTGTTGAACGAAGGTGAAAGTGTGGCTATGTCAACTGCTACAGCAATCATTGGTCGAATTTCCGCCTACACCGGCCAGGCTGTGCGTATGTCGGACATCCTGACCACCACGGAATCGCCATTCTACAACGTGGCCTTCAGTCCTTCGCCAATTGACTTTGAAGGAGAGAAAGATATTGAACTGCCGAAAGAAAATACGGCGCCAATACCCGGCAAAGACTGAAACCTGTGCTGAACCTGGAAGGGGGAAGACGCGATGACGGAAGAAAAGAAAGGGTTAATACCCTACAAGTGGGAACTGATAATTCTGCTGTGGTTCGCGTTCTTCTTCAACCAGGCCGACAGGCAAGCCTACAACGTAGTCCTGCCACTTTTGTCAAAAGATCTGCAGTTGAGTCCCGTCCAGGCTGGGCTTGTTGCATCGATCTTTCTATGGTTCTACGCCGCCATGGTTCCTATTGCGGGATACCTTGGCGACATTTCGCGCCGCAAATGGATTGTCTTCTGGAGCTTGCTCATCTGGAGCGGTGGAACAATCGCATCAGGTGCGACAACGGGGCTATTGAGCCTGATTATCTTCCGCAGTATAGCCACGGGTGGTGGTGAAGCGTTCTACTTTCCATCGGCGAATTCACTTATCGGCCAGTACCATCACAAGACCCGTGCGATGGCAATGTCCATTCATCAGACGGCGCTGTATGTCGGGCTTATTGCCAGTGGATTTATTGCCGGCTGGCTAGGTGAAAACTTTGGCTGGCGTACGGCATTCTATGTGTTCGGATCCATAGGTGTGGTACTGGCCATGATCATGATGTGGCGAATCAAGGATGACTCGCATACGAGCGACCAAACCTCCAAGGTTATAACACAGAAGATACCTTTGAAAGTTGTCCTGAAAGCAATAGCCTTCAAGCCGACGGTGTGGGCGTTGTGGCTGGCGTTCAGTTGCTTTTATTTCGCCCAAATCGGTTACATCACCTGGATGCCCACCTTTCTCCACGAAAAGTTCAATCTTCCATTGTCCAAGGCAGGGTTCTCCTCCATGTTTTACCACCACGTCTTTGCGGCCATCGGTGT
>MHBM01000141.1:29333-44614 GCA_001804885.1 Lentisphaerae bacterium RIFOXYA12_FULL_48_11 | reverse complement strand
CCGACTCTTATCCAGTCTGCATCTGAATTGATCTCCAGTTGGCGTCCGAATCGTTTCGGGAAGACTGTGAAGTAAATTCCGTCAGCTTCATAGAGAGTGGTGTTATCCTTGATTTTGATTGGCGCAATGACCGGTATTTCTTCTGCAGCGCAATCTGCCACGAAGTCGTGTTCGTCCTGCAGGGCTTCGCGTGACCACCGACCAGGCCTGTAGAATTTTACTATCAATCTGTCTCCATCCACGGTCTGGACTTCGTATACCCTGTTGATGTAACTGGGTAAAGGGGTTGCCAATCCGGTCATGCGGAGACCTGTAGATTGTTCAACCAGGTTCAGCATCACGTCCGGTACAAGATGTTCAAAATCAGACAAAGAGTTCAAGAGAATTTCTCCAATAATCTGGAATAATACATAACGAAAGGCCGGTTGTCATCCATAGACACTTGAAAGAACGCAATATCAGGCAAGCTGATAAGTGGTGCGAATTGACTTGTTTCGAAGCGCATACATGGCTACCGTGTCAACCAATTGTGAAACGGCTATTAAAAAAGATATGGGGTAAGTTGAGAGGAAAATCTCCGGTCAAGGAGGAGGTTGCTTCCGAGAAGCAACAACACAGGAAAAGTGGAGAACCAGTGCTACGTCATGGGGCGGGGCGAAAAGACCGCCACGGCAGTGATGATAAACCGGTTTCTTCGAACAAGCCACATAGGCGTGAGGAATCGCGACAGACGCGTGCCCCTGCAGGTCCGCCTTGGTTGCCAGATATGTTTGTGGTTCCTCCTATAGAGGGGAAAACACGTTTTCATGATTTAAGGCTGCCTGATCCGATCATGCATGCCATTGCCGACCTTGATTTTAAGTACTGTACTCCCATCCAGGCAGGTATTCTGCCTCATCTTCTGGATGGCAAGGATGCTGCGGGCCGTGCACAGACGGGGACAGGTAAGACGGCAGCTTTTCTTGTAGAGATATTTACTCATTTTATTTGTCATCCTCTCGAAGGTCGACGCAGAAACGGCACGCCAAGGGCGCTGATTCTTTCGCCCACACGTGAGCTGGCATTACAGATCGGACGTGATGCTGTTGATCTGGCAAAGTATTGTCCCTTCAGGATTTTAACTGTCTATGGCGGCACGGAATATGAGAAACAGCGTTCAATACTTCGTGAACAGGTTGTTGATGTGGTTGTCGCTACGCCAGGTCGATTGCTGGATTTTCAGCGTACACGTGTGCTGGATCTCAGGCATGTGGAGATACTCGTTATTGATGAAGCCGATCGCATGCTTGACATGGGGTTCATTCCTGATGTTTCGAGTATTATAAGAAGTACACCGCCGAAAGAGAATCGCCAGACAATGTTGTTCAGTGCAACTCTTTCGGAGAGCGTTATGAAGCTTGCATCCAAGTGGCAGAAGGATCCTGTTAAGATTGATATCGAGCCGGAGCAGGTAGCGGTGGATACGGTGAATCAGATCGTTTACCTGGTGACCAGTGATGAAAAATTCGCTATGACAATTAACATTTTAACAAGAGAGAAACCTGAACGTGCTCTCGTGTTTGGTAATCGGCGTGATGAAACAGAACACCTTATGAAAGAACTTCGAAGGTTTGGAGTCAAATGTGCTTTGTTATCAGGTGCTGTGCCGCAGAACGTACGCACGCGTACCCTGGATGACTTCCGCTCAGGAAAGACTCCGGTCCTGGTGGCGACCGGTGTGGCTAGTCGTGGCCTTCACATTGAAGGCGTGACGCATGTTATTAATTTCAACATTCCTGAGGATCCTGAGGATTACGTGCATCGCATTGGACGTACTGGCCGGGCAGGGGAAGCAGGAACGTCCATTACATTTGCGTGTGAAGATGAATCGTTCAGGTTGCCTTCAATTGAAGAATATATAGGGCGAACTCTGAAATGTACTTATCCTGATGAGAGTCTTCTGATACTTCCTGAACCGAAGGAAGGCCCCCGCAGTACGACAGCGGTCCGGAGGGAAGCCATTCGCCATTTGCCAGGAGGAAGGCCAAGGCGTGGCGGTTATGGTGGCCATGGGAGTCGCGGGCGAGGATCACGATCCGGTAGTCATGAGCGGCGAAGACATGCCTGAAATGAATGCCAGTAAACGAAAACCCCGGTCAGGAAACAAGAAGGTACTCTTCTCCTCACACATTGAGACCGCGCTGGATGTCTGCCCTTTGATTGAGAATTACCTTGATAAGAATGGTATATACCTTGTCCAAACACAGGACCTTCATGCCCGAAGAGCCTTTTTTGATGAATATTTCCCGGGCAGGGAGCAGGCGGAATGTCGTCTTGTAGAATTGAGATCTCTTTTCAGGTGCTTGATCGGAGCCAGAAGATTTTATGCGCGAGTCCGCAGGATTGCCGAAGTTGACTGGAGTGAGTCATGGAAGAAATCGTTCCATACGGCACGTATATCACGCCGGATAGTTATAAGGCCATCTTGGGAGAGCTTTCGGCAGAAGAGAGGCGATTGTGTTGTTACGCTTGATCCTGGCATGAGTTTTGGAACCGGACTGCATCCGACGACACGAGCTTGCCTGCGTTTTATTGACCGGCTGGCCGTTGGAAGTGTTCAGGGGAAATCTTTTCTTGATGCAGGTTGCGGATCCGGAGTGCTTGCAATTGCCGCAGCAAAGCTCGGTTTTTCAAGAGTTATGGCTGTTGATTATGATCCCTTGGCGGTCAAGGCTGCAAAGGAAAACTGTCGCAGGAATCGAGTGTCCTGTGTGGTGGAATGTGTCCAGACGGATCTCCTGGCATTCCGGCGGAAAGAGAAATTTGATGTTGTGGCTGCAAATATGTTTGAATCCGAGCATGCAAGGTTTATGGCAAATATTGTTGGTGCGGTTACTGACCGGTCCGAGGGTTGTCTCTTGATTGCAGGGACACTTCTAAAGCAATATCCCGAGGTTGTCCGGATGTATGGGCGAGGAGGTTTCTCGGAGAAAATATCGGCAGTTGAAAAAGGCTGGAAGAGTGGAATGTTGATAAGACAGTGTTGATGACTTCGTGTTTGGTGAAGGAGGAAGGTTATGCAGAAGATCGCTGAAGTAATCATGGTTGCGGGATGTCTGGGGGCGGGAATTGCCTGTGCGCAGAATAATGATTGGGAAAATGAAAAACTGATTGCTGTAAATACCGAGAATCCACATGCAACCATGGTGATATGTCCGGACGAGTCGATCGCGCAGTCTGTGGGAGTTTCAGTGAATGCCGAACGTGTTAAATCGCCATGGTATCGTTCGTTGAATGGTGCCTGGAAGTATCACTATTCAAAGAATCCACAGGAACGAGTGCCTGACTTTTTTAAACCTGATTTTAATGATTTGACTTGGCCTGTGATTCCGGTGCCGTCCAATGTGGAAATGGAAGGATACGGTGTGCCAATTTATGTTAATATCAAATATCCATGGAAGCCGGTAAACCCTCCGTTTATTCCGCAGGATTATCAACATAATACAGTGAATTCTTTCCGTCGTACCTTCGATGTGCCGGCAGATTGGACCGGGCGGCGCATTTTCATAACATTCGAGGGTGTCAATTCATTCTTTTATCTATGGATCAACGGCCAGCAGGTGGGTATGAGCAAGGATAGCCGTACGCCGGCCGAGTTCGATGTTACTAAATATGTAAAGACTGGTGAAAACTCCATTGCGGTCGAGAATTTTCGCTGGTGTGATGGTTCGTATCTCGAGGATCAGGATTTCTGGCGTATGAGTGGAATTTATCGTGATGTTTATATCTGGTCGACTCCACTTCAGCATATTCGGGATTTCGAGGTAAAACCTGTTTTGGATGATCAATATCGAGACGCTGATCTGAAAGTTGCAGTGCATGTGAACAACGCGGGGCAGGAAGTCGCCAGTTTGGTCGTTGAGGGTGTTTTGAGCGATGAAAAGAGTGTTGTTGCCAGGATTGTTTCTCAATCTATTTCTATTGCTGCTGGCAAGGAAGACACCGTCGAATTGTCTTCGAAAGTCGAACAGCCTCGTAAATGGTCGGCAGAAACACCGCAACTTTACAGTTTGTTGCTTACTCTGAAAGATGGAAAGGGAAAGGTGTTGGAGGTTATTCCTGTTAAAGTGGGTTTCCGCCGGGTCGAACTGAAAAACGGCGATCTTCTGGTTAACGGCAAGCGGATTCTTGTCAAAGGTGTCAATCGTCATGAACATCAGCCTGACAAGGGGCAGGCTATAGAGATGTGGTCGATGCTCAAGGATATTACCCTGATGAAGCAGAATAATGTAAATCTGGTGCGTACTTGTCACTATCCCAACCACCCGGCATGGTACAACCTCTGCGACCAATATGGTCTGTATCTCATTGATGAGGCTAACATAGAGTGTCACGGCGCACAGCAGTTGACCAAGAATCAGGACTGGCTGCCAGCCTATATGGACAGGACTGTTCGTATGGTTGAACGCGATAAGAATCATGCGTCGGTGATCATATGGTCGGTTGGAAATGAAAATGGTCCTGGTCAGAATCTGGAGGCGACATATGCATGGATGAAGAAAAGAGATGCATCGCGGCTTGTACATTCGTGTGAGGCGGGGACTGCCTTGTGGACTGATATTGTCTGCCCCATGTACCCGAACCCGGCATCATTGGGGAGTTATGCGTCGAAAAATCAGGATCGTCCTTACATAATGTGCGAGTACGCGCATGCCATGGGTAACAGTTCAGGCGACATGTGGGCTTACTGGAGGCAGATATACAGTAGGCCATATCTTCAGGGTGCATCTGTCTGGGATTGGGTTGATCAGGGAATCCTGCAGCCTTCTGATCCCAACAGGGAACGACGGGTTGTGAAGGTTAAGCCTGGTGAAAAATTATTTCAGGCGTTTGGTGGTGATTTTGGCCCTTCAGATATACCGAGTGACCAGAATTTCTGCTGTAACGGGCTGGTGTCGTCTGACCGCACGCCTCATCCAGGCCTGTCAGAGGTAAAGAAGATTTATCAGTTCATTCATATGAAGCCGGTTGATCTGGCAAAGGGTGAGATCGAAGTGAAGAACTGGTACGACTTCATAAATCTTAAAGACATGGTCAAGGGAGTATGGGTGTTGAAAGCAGATGGCAAAATTCTTCAGGAGGGAGCATTGCCGGACTTGGATCTTCCTGCTGGTACAACTGCAAGAGTGGTTGTCCCTTTTAAGGCCATGGATCCTGCCGCTGGTACCGAATACTGGCTGAATGTGGGCTTTGTACTGAAAGTTGACCAGCTTTGGGCAAAAGCCGGACACGAATTGGCATGGGAACAGTTTCGCTTGCCGATTGTAAACCCTGCTCCGGTGGCAGAACTTTCAGGCAGAAAACTGGAAGTGAGGGATGATGCCGATGTTCTGAATGTTGCAGGCAAGAATTTTTCCATGGCTATAGACAAACATTCGGGATTGATCAGTTCCCTAAAGCTTGATGCGGTTGAACTTATCGAACAGCCGTTGCGTCCGCATTTCTGGCGTGCCCCGGTAGACAATGATCGCGGGTACGGGATGGAAAAACGTTTCGGTATTTGGCGAAACGCTGGATTGGAATGGAAACCTGAATCTGTGACGATTGACCACAAGAAGCCCGATATGATCGTTGTTTCTGCTTGCGGACAGATACCGTCGGTTGAGGGGGCTTGCAGTCTGGTCTACAGAATATTTCCGTCTGGCGATATTGTTGTTGAAACCTTGTATATACCGTCGGGGGGTGGACGTTCTTTGCCGGATATGCCCAGATTTGGTATGCAGATGGCTGTAAAGCCGGGCTTTGAGAAAATACGCTGGGATGGTCGCGGTCCGCATGAAACCTACATTGACCGCTGTGATGCGCGAATGGATATTTATGAAGGTACGGTAAGTGGACAGTATTTTGACTATTCTGAGCCCGGGGAAACAGGGAACAAGGTCGATGTACGCTGGGTCACACTTACTAATGACAAGGGAATTGGTTTGCTTGCCATAGGCCAGCCGGCTCTCAGTGTTAATGCTCTTCATTACACGACAGAAGACCTTATGAGTGCAAGTCACGGCTGGGAAATGACGCGGCGTGATTATATTACCCTGAATCTGGATCTGGTTCAGATGGGTATAGGAGGAGACGACAGCTGGGGCGCAATGCCGCATCAGGAGTTTCGTATACCTTCTGATAAATCGTATTCCTATTCTTTCTGCCTGCGGCCATTCAGTTCGAAAGATGTCGACTTGGACAAGCTGGTAAAGAGGGTTTTTCCTGTAATCTCGGTGCCTGTAATTACGCGCGACGATGCTTCAGGAAGAGTCTTAATTTCTTGTACTACTCCCGGAGTAAAAATCGAATACTCGCTGGATGGTCAGATATGGAAAGTATACGAAACACCGTTTGATCTTCCAGGCACGGTACAATTGCGTGCGCGCGCCACCAGGGAAGGGTTTAGTCCAAGTACAGTGGTGGAGAAAAAGCTCATCCGTGTCCTGGTAAAGAATAACTGGCGTGTGGTATTTGCAAGCAGTGAACAGAAAGGGGAGGGGGAGAAGGAGCATTTGATTGATGGACAAGTCGATACCTTCTGGCATACCAACTGGCAGACGACAAAAGAGAAGTATCCCCACGAAGTACAGGTTGATCTTGGTGAGAATGTTGCGATTGCCACCATTGTATACACAGCCCGTAGCGGTATGGATAACGGTCGTATCAGGAAGTATGAGTTCTATGTGAGTGCCGATGGCAAAGAATGGGGCCAGCCTGTGGCGAAAGGCGATTTCTCCAGAAAAGAGCTCCAGAATACTGTTAGACTCGCCAAGCCTGTAGCCTGTCGTTATCTGCGTATGCGCGCACTTAGTCCTCATAAAGGGGAAGAGTTTTTTGCCAGTGCCGCAGAACTTGATATAATACCGGCAGAATAGTATTCATTTATGACTAGATCAGGAACCGGTTTAGTGAGGATTCTGTTAATTTGCATCCATCTGTTTTTATTTTGTTGCACAGAAATATTCGCGGTCGATTTTGTGTGCAGTCCGGTGCAACTGGAATGCATTAAGACAAAAGCCTTTCAGGAATATCTTGATGTCAAGGTTCCAGCGGTAAAGATCTCAGCATCCGGTGGCATAGGGAGAAATTTACATTCATTTTCTGATGTTGCCGCACAGCGTTCTGCATTACTTTTGATCTTTCATGGGATTTTACGAGATGATCGAAAGACTCTTGATAATGGAGTCAAGGCTCTTGCCATGCCATTTGAATTTCAAAAAACGGATGGTACATTTGAGTGTCCATCTCGCGGCAATCGTCAGGTCGGGCCCGGGGATATATATGGCGAATCAATGTTTGTCGGTGCTGTGGGCGAGGCTGTGCTGATCCTTAAGAATACAAAATACGCAGACGAATATCTGCCAAGAATATTGAAGAATCAGAATCAGATTAAAAAATGGTTGTCGTATTTTGTGTCCATAAAAGATCAGGTACTGGCTGCTGATCTTAATTTCGGAAACCGTCTTGCTTACGATGTGCTCGCACTCCAGTCGTTTGGTGTCATCTTCAATGACATGGTATTGCTGGATGTTGCAGAGAAATTCATCCTGGAGATTGTGAGAATGCAGGATGCAAAAGGGTATTATCCTGATAATGGAGGGCCTGACAGTAGTTATAATGCAGTGACAGCATGGAAGATGCAGGTGTGTTCTATATATGCCCCTGAAAATCTGAAGGCTGACATGATGTCTTCTATACGCAAATCGATGCAATGGGAGATAGCCAAAATAGATCCTCAGACTGGCATGGTAAATGTTGATGAGAATATCCGTACCGGTAAAGGACAGGAGAAGTTTCTTGGTCGCATAAAGGATGTAAATTATGAAGAAGTTGCTTATTCGCTTTTTTACTGGGAACCCCTGGGGGAATCTAACTCAGCCGGTGACATGGGACGTAAGATTATTTCTTATGCTCGAGCGAAATACGGTCGATAGGGCATGTTGAAACGCGGTGAGCTGTGCCGTTTCGCATGCTCGAATAAATGTTTTTTATTATAATGCAAAGTTTACTTAATAATCCTCTTTTCAGACCACCAGCCGAGGCTGACAGTCTGATCCTGCAAATCGACGAAGGTTGTCCCTATAACCGCTGTACATTCTGCGGGATGTATCGTGAGACACATTTTCGGAAGAAGAGTTTTGAGGAAATAAGGATGATCATCGAGCAGGAGTCTGTTTATGATCAAGGTGTAAAGCGGGTTTTTCTGGCGGATGGCGATGTGATGCGTCGATCGTATGAGGATCTGCAGCTGATATTAGTCGAGCTGGCCCAGCATCTACCAATGCTTGCCAGGGTGAACGTATATGCCACTGGAAATTCTATAATTGCGAAGACGGACGCACAGCTTCGAAGTTTGCGTTCCTTGAAACTGAGTACGCTGTACATGGGTTTGGAGAGTGGTGACGAGGCGACATTGCGTAATATCGAAAAAGCTGAAACAGTCAAAGTAATGATTGAAGCGTGCCGCCGGGCTCAGGAATGCAGGCTAAAAATGTCAGTTATGTTCCTGTTAGGCATTGGTGGGGTGACCCGATGGCAGAACCATGCAGATGCAACTGCTTTTGCATTGAATAACATGCAGCCGCGTTTGTTATCAGCTTTACGCTTTGTACCTGTGCCGGGTACAGAACTATTTGAAGATGTGAAGGCCGGTAGATTTCCTCAATTGACGGAATATGACATTGTGCAGGAACTAAGGACTATTGTCTCTCTATTGGATTTGAATAATACGGTTTTTCGGGCGAATCATGCATCAAATGTTGTTCCGATCGAAGCGCGGCTCCCAAGAGACAAATCAAAACTGCTTGCTAACCTTGATGAAATGATGGCTTCTGGAGCTCTAGATAGGTATTCCCCTGGCGCAATGCCTTTGTGGTTGTAAACAGCTAATTTCAAATGTTTTATGATGAATACAGTATCGTTGATTGTTTCTTCTTTTGGCATGCTGGTGATTGGCTATAAATTTGACTATGTGTCATAAATAGTGGAAAATAGACAAGAACTGATAGCTCATTAGAAATAAGTAGGTTTATGAAACAAACTGTGTGGCTCGTAATCAGAAGAGCAGGCTGGATTGTGTTTTATTCTTGGAAACTACATCTGGCGGTAGGGGTATTTTGTCTTTTATCTTCTGGTGCAAGTGTTTTCGCAGGGGTACGTATTACAGAAATTGTGGCCAATTCTTCTTCTCGTCAGTTGCAGCCTTCTACCAACAATCTCTTTCAGATAGGTGGTGGCATTCCATGGATGCAACCTTCTTTCAATGATACGAACTGGAGCATGGCCTGTGGCCCTTTCGGTTTTGGTACGAACTATGCAACGGATCTGTCATTGTGGCGTTCCGGCCCGATATTTTCTCTGTATATGCGCCAGCCTTTCCAGGTGGACGGTGTGACTGCGACAGGTACCGGGACCGTGAGCATAACGATTGACTTTAACAGCGGGTTTGTCGCCTATCTGAACGGGCGGGAGATGATCCGTAAGAATATGGGTGCCGATAAGAGTTATGTCTATTACGATCAATCGGCCTATAACATGCGTGCGGGCGGCAGTAACCAGACCTGGACATTGGGGCTTGCCTCCAACCTCCTCTCTGTTGGTACTAATGTGTTGGCTGTCCAGGTACATACCTATAATACCAACACGTCTTTTGTGGCGGCGCCGGGGTTGTCGGTAAGTACCGCAACCGGTGACGTGACACTGGCAAATGTCTCGAACCAGTGGCGCTATTTTGTCGGCACACACGAACCGTCTGGTGGTATTGTGGAAGGCGTGAATCCACCGGTTGGTATCCGCGGCCTGGAATGGACCCTTCTCGATTTTGATGTGGGAGAGTGGCCGTTAGGTGCCGGCGGAATAGGTTATGGTGATGGCGATGATGCCACTGATGTTCAAAGTCAGATGTTTAATATATGCGTGACTCTCTACCTGCGGCAGGATTTTATTGTCTCTGAGGCTGATGCTGCTTTGACCAATAAACTTGAATTTGTCGTTAATTTTGATGACGGCTATATCGCTTATCTGAACGGAGTGGAGATTTCACGTACAAATATGGGGGCAGCAGGCTCGTTTGTTCCATATACTACGGGCGCGACCGGTAGTCGCGAGGCTGGTGTGTATGTTACAAACAGGCTTGGTGCAGCCAGTTTGCTGTTGGTGCCTGGTACAAATGTTCTGGCTATCCAGGCAGCCAACCAGACCGCAGGCAGTTCAGACCTTTCAATTATCCCCGACCTTCGTATTGGCGGAGGTACCTGGCTTGTGAACCACGGGAATCTGTGGAGCTATTTTGTCGGCACCAATTCCCCTGTGGATGAGTCGGATGAGGATATGGTTTCTTACGAACCGAAATTTTCTGACTGGGTAGAACTCTGGAATGACGGGTCAACTAATGTCAGTCTTTCCGGATGGGGGTTGACAGATGATGACGAAGAAGCTTTGAAATGGCAATTTCCTACCAATGCCATATTGTTGCCGGGTGGTCGATTGGTGGTTTTGTGCTCAGGTCTTAATGTTCGAGATGCTTCGGCGCCGGCATGGCACACGAATTTCAAACTGGACCCGACAGGTGAATACATAGGGCTTTATAACGAAACCGGGACATTGGTCAGCGAGATTACGCCGAAATTTCCAAATCAGATTCCATTTTACAGTTACGGGCTGGACGAGGGCAGTGGAATATGGCGTTACTATTCATCCCCGACTCCTGGTGAGACAAATAATGGTCCTTCGTGTGAAGGTTTATGTGATACTCCTGTCTTCCTGACCGCGGCCGGGTTCTATACGAATAACATTTCGGTAACAATTACGTCATCAACACCAAGCTCGGCGATCTATTACACGACTAATGGTTCCGAACCTACGGTTGCATCATTGTTATACTCGGGGGCTATTTCTGTTTCCACCAGTAAAACGATAAGAGCCCGGGCATTCCGTGACGGCTGGGTGCCTTCATATACGACCACGAGGACTTTTCTGGTCAACCTGCCGGCTTTACTTCGCGGTGCAACGGCTGTTTCCCTGGCAGGCGACTGGCAACAGTCGATTTTCAAGTCTAACGGGGTATGTTCCATTGTAGGGGGAATCTGGACCGGAGGACTTTGGCAAGCTTCATCAATGGATGATTTCAACATTCCAAAACAGCGTGGCCGGGCGTATGAAAGGCAGGCTTCCATCGAGTTTGCGTTTCCGGCGAGTAATACCGTATATCAGATTGATGCAGGCATGAGGATCGCCGGGAGTACTTATACTCGGCCTCGTTATGTGCTTCAGAATATGGCGACAACATGGTACGGCAGTAATCTTGACAACAAACCGTCATTTAATTTTTATTTCAGATCGGAATACGGCAAAGAACCTTTCACAATACCTTTTCTGGAAGATGGTAGCACCGTGGATTTTGAAAGCATGCGTCTTCGCGGTGGTCATAATGACTCCGATAATCCCTTTATTCGTGATGAACTTAGCCGCAGACTCCTGTCCGATGCAGGGCAGCCATCTGCGAGAGGTGCAATTGTTTCGCTGTTCGTCAATGGTGTTTTCCGATGTTTCTTCAATCCGTGCCAGCGTTATGATGAGGGTTTTCTTCAGCACTACCATGGAGGCACAAATGAATGGGATATCAGAAGCCATGGTGGAATCACATCAGGCGATGGCATCGAGTGGAATAAGTTGATGACTTTTGCTGCGAACAGCAACATGTCGATAACGGCGAACTACCTGAGAATGGCATCAATGGTGGATCTTGAGAACCTTTGCGACTACCTGCTCGTAAACATATATGCCGCCATGGGTGATTGGCCTCAAAATAATTACTATGCCGCACGGGAAAGGGCGGTGGATGCGAAATGGCGGTTCTACATGTGGGATGCCGAAGGAAGTTTTGGCCAGTTTGGGCATCCTGTTACCTGGCCGGAGATTGCCAGCAATCTGGCTTATAATACCAGTCAGTCATCGCCTTCGGCTTACCTGTTTGCCAAGTTACGGACAAATACAGAGTTCCGTCTATTGTTTGCTGATCGGGCATATGAACATTTCTTTAACGATGGAGCGTTGACATCTTCTAATGTTCTATTTCGTATGAACGAGCTGGGCGCCCAGATAAATCCATTGCGGCAATATGTCCGGGGTGCGTCTATCAATTCAGGACTCTTCACAAACTGGGTCAACGCCAGGCTGCCATATATTATTTCTGATATGCAGAACTTCGACCTTTGGCAAGCGATTAGTCCGCCCATGTTTTCCGTGGCTGGTGGGGCGGTGTCCAATGGGATGACAATTGCCTTGTCTAATACAAATATGGGAGGAATCATTTATTATGCAATAGATGGATCTGATCCTCGCGCCGTTGGCGGAGGGATCGCAGGTACAGTGTATATTTTCCCAATTGTGCTTAACAAGACTACCCGTATCAAGGCAAGAATTCTGGATGGATCGACATGGAGTGCTCTGGCGGAAGAGGAGTATTTCATTGATTCGCCACCTCTGATCATAACTGAGATAATGTACAATCCCGCCACAACTGGTAACTTGGAGTTTGTGGAAATATTTAATGCAGGTGACGACATAATAGATCTTACCCCTGTCAGCATTTCCAATGGCATTTCTTTCAGTTTTGCTGAGGGTAGTGTTCCCAGTCTGGGGCCGGGAGAATATGTCGTGGTTGTTCAAGATCTGGCGGCCTTTGCAGCTGTATATGATACTAATACGATGCGTGTTGCGGGTACGTATTCCGGAAAGCTGAATAATGCCGGGGAAGAGGTTGATCTAATGCATAGCTTCTTCGGTGTTTTGCAGAGTCTAAGCTACGAACCGGACTGGTACCTCCAAACCGATGGGTGGGGTTTCTCTTTGACTATGCGGGATCCGTCAGCTTCTGCGAGTCTATTAGGCAAAGAATCTCTCAGATGGAAATCCAGTTCCTTTTACGGTGGCTCTCCGGGTATGGCGGATCCTGGGGGGATCCCGCTGCCTGGTTCTGTTGTGATTAATGAAATACTATCGCATACGGATGCTTCACCGGTAGGTGATTGGATTGAGTTGTATAATACGACGGATGCGTCTATTGATATTGGTGGTTGGTATTTAAGTGATAGTCGTAATGTTCCGTATAAGTATCCAGTAGCTTCTAATACATTGATTACTGCGAAAGGTTTCCTCGTGTTTAACGGTACAAATCATTTTGATAATCCGACGAACCTTTCCCCGTTTGCCTTCAGCGAGTACGGTGAGGAAGCAATTCTTTCCTCTGGTTTCGACACCAATAGTCAGCCTACCGGTTACAGGGAGGTGGAAGACTTTGGTGCCGCAGAACGTGAGGTTACCTTCGGTCGTTATATTCGCAGCGATACCAACAAGGATTTTGTTGCACAAGTTTCAGCGACGCCGGGTGCCACCAATTCTGGTCCAAGGATCGGGCCGCTGGTTGTAGCGCAGATTCTTTATCAACCGTCCAGTAATGCCGTTGAGTATATGGAATTTTACAATATGTCAGCGACTGCCACTCCGCTGTACGATCCGATGGCTCCGACCAATACCTGGCGGATAGAGGGTGGCATTGATTTCAGTTTTCCGACAGGAATAGTAATTGCCCCTCTTTCGTCGTTCTTTGTCTGCGCAACGAACGAGTCAAGTTTTCGTATTCTCCATGGAATGGATACGAATCCGCCGGTTTTCGGTTCTTTCTCCGGGAAGTTGAATAATGCCGGCGAAACTATCCGTCTGATGAAACCTCTGGAGTTTGAATTCACAAATATGCCATTTACCATGATTGACAGAGTTGCTTATGAAGACATATTTCCATGGCCTGTTCCACCGCAGGATGGCTATGCCATAGAACGCATCCGCATGGCTGAATACGGTAACGATCCTGTAAACTGGCGTCTTGGCACGCTTGACGCTGTGCCTGGACCCAGGATTGACGAAGATAGTGACGGCGACGGGATTCCTGATACTTGGGAGGTATACTACAGCAGAAACTTTCTAACGGCAGCAGATGGTATGACAGATGTTGATCTCGATGGTCATGGTAATCTTTCTGAATATGTGGCAGGAACTGATCCTGACGACAGGAATAATGCATTTTTTGTAAATATTGGAACTTCCAATGAACAAGTTTTTGTCTCATTCCTTGCCCGACAGAGTCAGGGCGCTGGTTATGATAAATACAATCGCAGGTATTCCCTTGAGTATTTGACTAACCTGCTGTCGAGTGACTGGTTGAATGTTGGTGCATGTTCCAACCTGTTGGGGACTAATCAGGTGTTTGAGCTGATTGATCCGTTAACGAACAGCCCTGTCTTTTACCGCGGGCGCGTGTGGCTTGAACCTAAATAGATATTCAGGCGGAAGTGTCTTTATTCGCTGTTTGTTTTAGAATTGATTCCAGCTCATTGGAATCTTTCTCCCATTGATTGGTAGCCTCGGTTAGTTCGTGCTGGACCTGCTTCAAGCGTTTGCCAAGGCTTTCGAAGTCGAGACCGATTTTTGCATTAGCCGTATCCTGCAGGGCTGAAGCAAGTATGTGCTGTTGATTTTCAAGTGTTTCTATTTTCTTTTCCTGATGTGCGATTTTCTTTTTCAGATCCTTTGTCAGGTTGTACATTTCCTGGCGTTGAATAGCACGTTCCTGTCGCAGCGCCTTCCTGCTGTTAGTGGCAGGTTTGTTATCCTTACTATCATTGATGGATGTTTCTGCAGATATCATTTCTGCTGCTGTTTTCTCCCGGAAATAGTCGTATCCGCCGGGGTAACGGCGGATGTTCTGGGGGATCATGGCGATAATCCGTGTAGCTATCCGCCTTACAAATTCAATGTCATGGCTTACGAGCAGCAGGGTGCCTTCGTAGATTGCAAGAGCCTCCTCAAGCGCTTCGCGGGAAGGGATGTCCAGATGTGTTGTTGGTTCGTCGAGAAGAAGGAAGTTGGGTGCCCTGAGCAGCATGCATGCCAGCGAAAGCCGCATTTTTTCACCACCGCTGAGCACCTGTACCTGCTTTTCTATTGTATCTCCGGGGAATAGAAAGCTGCCGAGGGTTGATCTTATGTCTACCTCCCTCATTCCTGGCGCGGCTGATCTAGCCGCCTCGTAGACAGTCATTCGTGGGTCCATTGTTTCCGCAAGATCCTGTGCCTGGTATCCGACAATAACCTTGTGGCCTGAGAAACGCTTCCCTTCCTTCAACGGCATCCGACCTGCCAACACCCTGAGCAGGGTGCTTTTGCCCAGACCATTGAGGCCAACCAGTGCAGTTTTTTCTCCT
>MHBM01000141.1:27028-29311 GCA_001804885.1 Lentisphaerae bacterium RIFOXYA12_FULL_48_11 | reverse complement strand
GTCTTAGTACGTATGTCATGTCATCATAACTGATCCCTGCATCGTCGAGCCTGGCCACTTCCTGTCCGCAATGCTGTGGTTCGGGTAATCTTATTTTGGGTGGTCTGACTGATGTGGCTTGAACAACTATTTCCTCCATTTTTTCAAGTTTTTTGATCTTGCTCTGCACCAGGGCTGCCTTGGTATTTTTTGCACGGAACCGATCAATGAATCTTTGCGCCTGCGCTACTTGGCGGTCCTGGTTCTTCTTCGCGGCGAGTAACTGTTCGTGACGGACTTTCCTCTGTCGGACATATTCATCATAATTGCCTGAATAGCGGGTTGCCTTGCCGCCAAACACTTCAATGGTTACGTTGGTAAGGGTGTTGAGAAGATAGCGGTCATGAGATATCAAAAGGAGCGTGCCCGGATATTCCCTGAGAAAATGCTGTAGCCATTCTACGGCAGGAATATCTAGAAAGTTTGTTGGCTCATCCAACATGAATAAGTCAGGCTGTGATGCCAGTGCACGGGCAAGTTCGGCGCGCATTTGCCAGCCGCCGCTGAATGAAAGAAACGGCCTGTCAAAATCGTTGATCGTAAAACCCAGTCCACCAAGAATGGTTTTTACTCTTGTTGCCAGTTCATATCCGCCTCGATGTTCAAGTTCGGTCTGTAAATCTCCGAGGCGTTCAAGCATTGTTTCCCTTTCTTCGCCGCTTGTGCTGGAGAGCTTGGCTTCTATTGAGTCAATCTCTGTATGAATGTCCTGGACTGTGAACATGGCATTTTCGGCGTATTCCAGGAGTGAGCATTGAACGTTCTGCGACCGTAATTGCTGATGCAGGTAGCCGATTGAAAGATTGCGTGGAACGTTTATCTCGCCCTTGTCCTGCTGGAGTTCGTGGGACAGCAGGCTGAAGATGGTACTCTTGCCGGCGCCGTTAGGACCGACGATACCTGCCCGTTCTCCAGTACTGATGCGAAAAGATGCATTATCGAGGATAGTCTGGAATCCAAAAGCTATTGAAACATCAAGAAAATCTATCACGTGTATTATTCTTCAACTTTCTGGCCTGGAATGTGAACTTCATTCTGTTTGAATGCACTTGGAACAAAAGGTGACTTCCAGAATACTCCATGTGACAGAAATAAGACATTATTCATCAAAGTTCCTCTCTAAGGCGTTCATATCCTAACAAATATTGTCACCAATACAATGGAGTGTTTGCGAAAGATGCTTTCCTGATGCTATCGCTTCCATTGACTTATTTCACGGATATCGAGGCGTGGTGCCCTGTTTTCTGGAAGCGTATTCGGCCATCCGATGGTAATAAATGCCTGTGGAATTATTTCTGGCGGCCAGTTAACAATCTGCCTGGTGGTTTTCTGGTTTATCCAGCCGATCCAGCAGGAGCCAAGGCCAAATTCTGTAGCCTGAAGTACGGCATGTTCGCCGGCTATACCAATATCAAGCATTGAGTAATCAACACCGGAAATGAGTGGCGCAACCTTGTGTGTAACCAGACTCTTTTTAAGTCCGAGTACCAGTATTACGGGTGCATCGGCAAGCCATGTCATACCCAAACCTGGCAGAATACCTTCTCTGGCCAGTTGTCTTCGTATTTCAGGGTCAGTGACGATTGTGAAGCGCCATGGCTGGCGGTTACAGGCAGAAGGAGCAAGCCTAGCTGCTTCAACTATTTTTTCGATCATTTCAGGGGGAACAGTGTTTGGTTTATAGGACCTACAGCTGAACCTCTGACTGGCCAGATCTAAAACACTCTTCATGGCCGGATATGGTGCCGCATGTTATAAAATATGTCAATATACGAGGGTATAATCATCTCTTTTGCTATTGCTAGATGGCGGGAGCACAAGTATTCTCCGGGCTTCATAAAAGGAAACAAGCTACCAGATGGCAACGATACAAACGGACCTTAATTCCAGGACATTACTGCGATATGCGTTAAAAGGCGTAGCAGTGTGGTTGGTCGTTATGTTCGGTATTATTTGGTATACCTTTGATCCCAAGGAAACATTTGAAGCTCTTAGACGCTTTCCCTTGAATTATATCCCCCTGTTATTGTTGTTGATTTGCGGGTCGTGGTTTTGTAGCGGTACGAGATTATGGGTTTTGTCTCGAGCCATGGGAAGTCATATGACCCTTTATCAGGGGTTGGTTACAGGGCTGGCAGCGGAGTTTGGCATTGCGGCTACGCCTGGCGGATTTGGTGGTACGGTTATACGACTGGTTTTTATGAGAAAGAGTGGTCTTTCCCTTACAACGAGCGTTTCAATTAT
>MHBM01000141.1:3374-26972 GCA_001804885.1 Lentisphaerae bacterium RIFOXYA12_FULL_48_11 | reverse complement strand
TAATCATCATGCTGGGTGACCCGGCATGGAATACAGTTATAGCAAAGTTCAGGAATATGCCTCTTGTCGGTATGGTCGGAGTAATCATTGTGTTAGTACTTGGGATTTATTTGCTGTTTAAAAAAGGCGGCAGATGGATGCGATGGTTGGAGGAAAATATTGAACAGGTTGGCATGGCGCGCAGGAGAAGACTGGCTACCAGAATAAAGTATGTGCGTTGGAGAAGTAGAAATGCCCTCGTTCGTGTAATTGAGGCTACACGGTTTCTGTTCAAACATCATATATTATCACTGGGCGTTGCATTGATGCTAACCGGTATTCAGTGGCTATGCCGATATGGCGTATTGCCTGTTGTGCTGGCAAGTTTTGTATCGAAAGTCAGTTTTATTCCATTGATAGTTGTCCAAGGGATACTGCTGGTAATGTCGTTTGTGATTCTTCTTCCTGGCGGGGGTGGTGCTGTTGATGTGGTTACTACCATTATTCTTGAGCAATTTGTTCCTTCATCCATGGCCGGGATAATTCAGATAATCTGCCGGATATTTACATACCATCTTTATCTTCTTGTTGGAGGCGTGGTCTTCTTCATGACATGGGGTAATATGAATCGCGTATTTCCGCCCGGTAAAACTAAGACAGGATAGGGACGAGGTTTTCCCTCTTGGCCCATTCCATGGCCGCTAGGAGCATTTTGTTGGTGCTGTCCAATTCCAGTTTCTGTTTGATTCTGGATCTGTGCGTTTCTATTGTCTTTACGCTGAGCTTGAGTTTGTCGGCGATAGATCGAGATGTGAGGCCTGACCCGATAAGGAGAAATATTTCGCGTTCACGGTCACTGAGTTTGTTTACAACGAAAGTTTCTTCCGTGTCTTCCTTGCCGGCGTATGCGTGCAGGACATTCTTCTGCACTTCTTCGCTGACGAATATTTCACCCCCGAGTATTTTCCGGATTGCGCTGACGAGTTTTTCCGATGATTCTTCTTTCATTACATACCCGCTTGCACCTGCGCGCAGCGCCTTGTGCGCGTACATTCGCTCGTCATGCATTGAGAGGATGACAATCGGAAGGTTAGGGTGGCGTATTCGAATGGTTTTTGTCAGCTGTAACCCGTCCATGTCTTTTAATGAGATGTCCAGAACCACAATGTCGGGGTGGAGCTGTTCTATGCCTTCGATAGCTTTGTGCCCGCCGTCTGCATCCCCGCAAACAATAAATCCCTGTTCGTTGTTTAGGATTCGCGTGACGCCGTAACGAACAATCGGGTGATCGTCAACTATGAAGATTTTGCTTTTCCGCTTACCGTTGATTTTTGGAGTATTCATTGCCATGTACATTCAACTATTGTGCCACCTGAACTGCGCATTGAGATTGTCAGGACAGCTCCTATTATTCGTGCCCTGTATTTCATTATTTGCAGGCCCATTCCTTGTTGCCGTTGACCATTGCCAGGGGGTATTCCACTACCATCATCTTCGACTGTCAATATAACCCCAGTATCCTTGTCTGCAAGACTAATTGAAATATTTTTTGCCATTCCATGAGTATTGGCGTTGTTGACTGCCTGTTGTGCGATACGATAAAGGTGGAGAGCCACAGATTTGTCGGATACTTCCATGGAACATCGGTTGGTGAATCGACAAGGGGTATGGAAGAGTTGTTCAGCATTAATCGCGAGATGTTCAAGGGCGGAAGCCAATCCTCCATCTTCTAGCTCTGCAGGAAAAAGGCCAGTACTGAGCCGCCTGGCTGATGTGACAGCCGTAGATGCCAGTTCACTTATGAGTTCAGCATCTCGGATTCCTGCCGAAGATTCTGAAATAAGTGTCTTCTTTAATACGGATGTCAGCATGTTTATGGATGCAAGGTCCTGGCAGAGAACATCATGTAACTCCTGTCCGATATGTCTGGATTCTTTTTCGTTTGCTTCAGCAATTTGTTTTTCTATTTCGCGGCGCTCAGTGATGTTGCGGGCAATGGAAAGAACGGCCTTGCGTCCTTTTAATGTAAAGATGTGTGCGTTTATTTCTACGGGAATTCTCTCGCCGTTCTTCTTAAGGTGTATTGTTTCAAAGGTGATGTGTTCACGCTGAGGCAGTGATTTAATGATTCGTTCCACGTTTTCCCTGTGTTCGGGGGCTGTGATATCAATAAGAGTTTTGCTGTTCATTTCCTGGAGGTTATAGCCAAGCCGGGTGCAGGCAAGGTTATTTACTTCGGAAAAACGGCATATGTTTCCATATGCATTCAGCTGGTTCAGGAAAATCGCGTCGCTTGCATTATTGAAGAGCGTTCGGAAGGTTTCTTCGCTCTCTTTTAATTGTTCTTGCAACAGCGTGTTTCTGACGGTTAACCTGTAATGTTCAATGGCTTTCCATACAGAATTGATAAGCTGGCTGTCATCGCCGAAAGGCTTTATGAGATAGTCCCGTGCCCCGAGTTTTAGAGCCTCGATGGCAGAGTTGATGCTCCCGTGTCCGGTCATCATTATTACCGGAAGGTTTTCGTTGGCTTCCTTTATGTGTTCAAGAAGACTTATTCCGTCCATTCCGGGAAGCTTGATGTCTGTGACGACAGCCTCGACCTCAACGGACTTCATGAGCTTGACAGCCTCTTCGGCGTTTTCTGTAATACTCACGGTTGCGCCTTCGCGTTCAAGAAGAGTAGTTACCGCATGTCTGCATGAAGGCTCATCTTCGACCAGTAAGATGTGTGCATCTGCCAGTTTCTTGCTTGAAACCATTTGAGTATTCTCCCGGATGTTTGGTGCAGTATCGTCGTGTCTGCCGAAAAAATCAAAAATAAAGATCATTAAAAATGTAGGGGAAAACCTTACACGCAGGGTAAGGTTATTACTTACAAGAAAAATCAGGTGCCGCCCTGATTGTGCGCGAACCGAATACAGGTTAGTATCTTGACGCTTATACAAGATTCTTACCTGCAAGATGTTAAACAGGGGGGGTAGACATGAGGGTTCTTGCGCTTGATGATGATAAAGCTGTTCTAAAGGCTGTAAAAACAATTCTGACTTTGTCGGGGCATGAGGTTGATTGTGTTGACAACGCTGTTGATGCCGTGAGAATGATAAAAGCACGCAGATATGATATTGTTTTGTTTGATTATAAAATGGATGGCCATGATGGTGTCTGGTTTCTTGAAAATGTGACTCTGGGCTCATCGACAAAAGCTATCCTGATGACCGGTTATGGGAATCGAAATCTTGTTAATACTGTCTTTGGTCGTGGAGCTTCAGGATACCTGATGAAGCCGTTTACAGCAGATGAGCTTTTGAAGCATATCGAATTTCACGGTGCAACGTTAACTGCTGATGTACTTCCTCCGGACAAGATGGCTGAAAAAACTGCAATCAGTGCGGGTGATACGTAGTTTGGTGACGAGAAAAGCTGCCTGTCTAACCACCATAAGATTTGTGGTACTTCGTATCTTTCTTTTCAGTGTTCTGGCTTTCTTGAGCAGAATGACTCTCGTTTGTCTCAGGCACTGCCTGCTGCTCTTGGGATTCTTTTGCCGTTGCCTCAGGAGGAGGTGGTGATGATTGCATGGTTTCGACATAATTCATCTGCAGTGAAGACAATACAGATGTAAGCATGGCTTCTTCGTCTTTATCAAGATTCCCCCTGGTTTTCTCGCGGAGCATTATCAGGGTGTCGATTGTTATCTGTGCACCTTCAAGATCAACTTCAGCCTTATGTGTGACAGGGTTAACCAGTTTTCCGAGTTGCTGCATTGTTGATGAAGAAAGCATCATTACCATCTGGGCGAATAGAGCCTTGTTCATTTCTTTGTCGCTAATATTTTCGTTCATACACGGTCCCTTTCTTGAAGGATGTCATATATACCAGGCTCGTAATATTAATTTCCAGGCAGTTTTTCTGGCAAGGGTAAATTTCATTTATTGATAGAAATGTTCCGGGATTTATTGTTTCGGCCTTCTGCGTTTTGATGTGGTCGTTTTTCTTCTGCCTTTTGCTCTTGAAATGGAAGAAACAGGCATGAATGGTTTGTTAAATGTGTTAAAAAAGTCGTATCCGTCCTGGAAGTCTTCTTTTTTGTCTGTATCCGTTTTTCCCAGAGTGCCTGACTCTACGAGATTGAATACAATTTCGCCGAAGTCTTCTGTTTTGGAGATGCCCCATGTTTTGAATACGGTTGATGACATAGGTCCGAATTCCTGAATAGCGTATTCCCGTATACCATCGAGGAGTTCAGCGCCTGTAACGTGTTTTTTTTGGTTCTCCGCAGGTTTGTTCAGCATTTTAGTAGTGAAGTCCAGAGCTTCTCTTACAAATGTATAAGCTTCGGCTGGATACCGCCTGTCTTTTGTACAAATTCCTTTTACAGCTTCTTTGAAATCAGGTTCGGGCATCATGCTCCCCTTGTTTTGGACTATTGTTTGAGCGATGTTCTTATTTTTTCCGCCATGTTATGCATTTCTTCCGGTGTGTCGTATTTCTTGGGAATCCAGTTCCAGGAATGCCTGTCATTGGCAAAACGGGGAATAACATGGAAGTGGATGTGGGGAATAATCTGGCCCGCGACTTTCCCATTTGCCTGTGTTACGTTTATGCCATCAGCTTTAAGACCGTCCATTTGTGCCTGTGCGATTTTTTTTGCCACCACTATGAGCTTCTGGAGTACTGTATCAGGTGTTCCTGTTATCGGATCGTGGTGTTGCTTTGGAATAACAAGTGTGTGACCCTTGACAACAGGTCCGATATCCATGAAAGCGAGGGTGTCTGAGTCTTCGTAGATCTTTGCTGCCGGCAGCTGGCCTGCAGCGATTTTACAGAAAATACAATCAGGGTTCATTTGTTTTATACCTCCAGCAACTGATAGTTTAATTACTCAGAAATAGTTTTTTTATAATATAACAAATAATACAGGCAGGGAAGGCCAAAACTGGAGGCCGGCTCGGGTATGTTTGTATTCAAGTTTGAGGTGGAGCACAGATCTCATTTTGCATTTTTTGCTTTGCGCTGGTACCCGTGATCGTCAACTCTTTCCTGATGTTGTTTCAAATAAGGATTGATTTCATGTTTGCTGACTGCTGTTTTTGCCTGTAAATGCCACACGTGCACAGTCAACCCCAGGAGAAATAATGCCAGAACAGTGAGAATAGCTTTCTGTTCCTCATTTGTCAGCTCGGCCCATAATCGGAATAATTTCACAAATGCTGTCCGATGGGCTCCTTTATTATCATTGAGGAGTTCTTGTTCTCTATTCACGATGCCGCAATATTTATCAGCTTGTTAGGGACAATTATTACCTTGCGGACCGTTTTGCCTTGCAGATATTGCGTTACGTCGGGAGATGCAAGGGCCATGATTTCAAGATCTTTCTGGGCTGTTCCTGTTGGAACTGTCAGATGGCCTCGCACCTTCCCGTTAACCTGTATGACTATTTCAATTTCGCTGCGTGTCAGTGCCTTGCTGTCGACGGAAGGCCATTTTGTCCTGAGAATGCTTGTCTTGCCGCCGAGCTCTTCGTTCAGCTCTTCTGCGATATGGGGCGCAAATGGGGAAAGAAGGATTATCAATGTTTCAAGTGCAACCCGATAAACTATTTTCTTCTGTTCGCTGCTTCCATCCGAAAGATCGCAGGCGTCCATCGCGTTGCCCAGTTCCATGATCTGTGCGATTGCGGAATTAAAATGAAAACCGCCTTCCATGTCGCTGGTTACCTTGCCAATGGTCTCGTGTAATTTGCGATAAAGTCCCCGTTCGGATTCTTCCATTTTGTTCAGATCACATTTCAGACCTTTGACTGACTCCAGGAGCGGTCTATTGTCATAGACGCGGCGCCAGAGTTTGCGCAGGAAACGACTTGCGCCCTCAATGCCCTGATCACTCCATTCGGCATCTTTTTCGGGTGGGCCAATAAACAGGGTGTAAAGACGCAGTGTGTCAGCACCATAGTTTTCAATGAGTTCATCCGGACTTACAACGTTGCCTTTTGATTTTGACATCTTGTAAAGCTGTCCGTCCTTGTCGCTTTTCTTACATATCATTCCCTGTGTGAAGAGTGCTTTGAAAGGTTCAGGGAAGGAGCAGAATTCAGCATCATGCAATACCTTTACTATAAAGCGTGAATACAGCAGGTGTAGAACCGCATGTTCGATCCCGCCGATGTATTGATCGACAGGCAGCCAGTGGTCAACATCCTGTTTGTCGAAAGGCTTGTCGGTCATTCGTGGATTGACATATCGAATAAAGTACCAGCATGAACACATCCATTGTGCCAGCGTGTCTGTCTCGCGTTTTGCCGGACCACCGCATTTCGGGCATTTTGTGCTTGTGAAACCCTCGTGTGAGGCAAGCGGATTGCCACGCTCGGCCTGGAAATCAACGTCATCGGGGAGCAGGACAGGGAGGTCCTTCTCCGGCACAGCGACAGCTCCGCATTTCGGGCAGTGTATTATTGGGATTGGGGCGCCCCAGTAGCGCTGGCGGCTGATCAGCCAGTCGCGTATACGGAATGTTATTGTAAAATCACCAAAGTCATTATCCTTTGCGTACTTAATGACATCATGCATGGCCTCACGGTTCTGTCGTCCGTTAAAAGGTCCGGAGTTGATCATGTTCCCGTCATCTGTGAACGCAACCTGCATGGTGTCGGCGTTCAGTGGCTCGGCGGGGTTTTGTATGACAACCTTGACGGGAAGCTTGTATTCCTTTGCAAAATCGAAATCACGCTGGTCGTGGGCAGGTACAGCCATAACTATGCCCGTACCGTATTCCAGTAGAACATAGTTTGTGACCCAGAGTTGAATGTTCTTGTCACCGTTATAAGGGTTTTTCACGTGAAAGCCGGTAAAGATGCCTTCCTTCTTTGTCGAATCGTCTGCACGCATTGCGGCAGATACCTTTGATTGTTTTTCGACGAATTCCGCGACTTTTGTTTCGTAAGGAGTACCTTTGACCAGTTTCATGACCAACGGGTGTTCCGGAGCTATAGCCATGAATGTAACACCGTAAATTGTGTCTGGCCGGGTTGTGAATACAGGACAGGGATCGTCCGTTTCAGCTATTTTGAATTCGACCTTTGCACCCTCTGAACGGCCTATCCAGTTGGCTTGCATATTGCGAACCTTTTCAGGCCATTGCTCTAGGAGTGACAGATCGTCGAGCAATTTCTGGGCATATTCTGTGATCTTGAAGAACCACTGAGTGAGATCTTTTTTTATTACGGGACGACCGCATCGTTCGCATGTCCCGTTTGGAAGCACTTCTTCGTTGGCCAGTGTTGTGCACAATTCGCACCAGTTTACGGGGGCATTTTTCTGATAGGCAAGCCCCCTTTCGTGGAGTTTCAGGAATACCCACTGTGTCCACTTGTAGTATTCAGGGTGGCATGTTGCGAGTTCGCGATCCCAGTCATATCCGACACCCCAGGACTTGATCTGCTGTTTCATCTGCTTGATGTTCTGGGTTGTCCATTGGCGTGGATGAATGTTTCTTGTTTTGGCGGCGTTTTCAGCTGGAAGGCCGAAAGCGTCCCAGCCCATAGGGGAAAGAACGTTGAACCCGTGCATCATCTTGTAACGTACTACGACGTCGCCGATGATGTAATTGCGACCATGACCCACGTGCATCGTTCCTGAAGGATAGGGGAACATGTTGAGGGAATAGTACTTTTTCTCGTACTTTGAAGTGTCTGCTTTGAATGTTTTATTATCAGCCCAGAAGGACTGCCATTTCTTTTCTATTTCTGTGAATGGATACTTTTCTTTCATGATTCTCCGATGGTTCTATTTGGAAAATTCTAGCGGATTATAGGCGTTATTGGTTCAACAACAGTGTTTGTGCCCATGTATTGATTAGCTTCCCAGTGCCCCTGGAGAATGGTTCCGTCGGTTTTTGTGTAAATCCCGCTTCCCCACATTTTATTGTTACGCCACTGCCCCGCATATTTATCGCCGTCAGCGAACACGAAAGTACCTGATCCGTTTACCAGCTGATTGTTGTTCCAATCGCCTTCAAGGCGTCCGCCATTATTGAATGTGTAAGTGCCGTGTCCATTCATTTTGTCATTACGCCAGTCTCCCGCATATTTCTCTCCGTCAGGGAAGGAATATATGCCCATACCGTGTTTTTTGCCGTCTTGCCACTGGCCGGAATATTTTTCCCCGTTTTGGAAAATGAGTGTTCCTTCGCCGTGCATTTTTCCTTTGAGCCACTGCCCGTCATAGACAGTACCGTCAGCATATGTGAATTTGCCCGTTGTTACATAAGTACCTGATTCTGTTTTCGTAACGGCCGGTTTTTGTGTCTGTGAAGTTGTAGTTTTGGGTGGTTCCTTGACATGTGTCTTAACTGATTCAACATGAGCAGGGTTCGGGGTGACCGGAGATGATGGCTTTGTTTTTGCCTGTTCAGTCTCTTGTCTTCGGCTTATAGCATTCTCCAGGATTTCACGGGCCTTTATACTTTTGACAAAATAGAGGGGCGTGATCCCGTCTTTTGTTTTAACCAGAAAATCTGCCCCGGAATTAGCCAGTGCCTCGATCGCCTGCAGATTGTCCTGCTGTATGGCAAGGTGCAGAGGGGTACTTCCATCTGTTGATTTTGCATTTATGTCGGCCCCGCTATTTACAAGAATGGGTATTATTCTGGACGCATTGCCTAGGGCCGCCCAATGTAGTGGAGTATAACCCTTGTCTGTCCTAGCGTCTATTTTGGCGCCTTTCTTGATGAAAAGCTGACCAATTTCGAGAGAATCTTTATTTGCAGCCCAGTGGAGGGGTGTGGAATCGCTTTCTGTCTTGGAGTTTACATCAGCACCTTTATCCAAGAGCATTTTTGCTCCTTCCGCGTAACCATAGACAACGGTCCAGTGGAGAGGTGTTGACCCTCCCTTGGCTTTGGTGTTGAGCACGTCTTTGGGTTTTTCTTTAAGAAGTTTTACCAGGGCTGTTGAATCGCAGTTTTTAATAGCTTCGTCAATTTCTGCAGAAAATGCATTCTGTCCCGACAAAAGGGCCATCAAAACGACTATGAAATACAAATAATACCTTCTCATATCATTTCCTGAACAACTCCAGGCTCACAACTATTCCTTTTCCTGCGAGGCAAACGGGTTCGAATATTATAGGGTAACTTATGGTAATGCAATTCATAAAACAGGGAGTAAGTCGGTAGAATTTTAGATCAGAAGAAAGACGCCCTTCGGTCAGATTGGTTTCATTGGACTTTGCCGCAAATTTTTAGTCTTGCAGACTTCTCATTAATTATGAGGTCCTCTCATACCAAACCAACCGAAGGGTCGATTGTTGATTTAGCACTATCCATGCCAGTGTATGGGTAATTATATCTGTTGAGATTGAAAGGGATGTGTATTACAAAATTTTTACAATCCACCTACAGATACTAAATAACTACAGGGAGTAAATGTTTATAATAATGTATAATTAACTATCAAAATTAAGAACATGAGGATAGCGTTCTAATATTCGGGAATATCGCCCCCTTCTTATTCTGACTGCTGACAGAGGTTTCTTCCGTGTTTATTGCTGTTAATGTGCGGATGAATCAGTCGAACCATTCGTCTTTAGGGTCAAAAGCAGGGACGGGGATATTGACGATTTTCAGTTTTCCGACAGCTCGGTGACGGCAGCCGGGTTTTATTAAAATAGTACTCATGGGCTTAACCGGTATCTTATCTCCATCGAGCTCCATATGGCCAGTCCCCTCAAGAATTAGATAAATCTCCGTCAGCTTCTTGTGGTAATGCACTTCGCTGTCTATTTTTATATCAACATAGTGGATTGTCGCAACCGGGTTGTCGGGGGTAACAAATGCTCTACGGCTCTCTCCGCAAGGACACTTTTTGGGGTCAATCTGATCAAGTTGTGCGAACATATAGTTCTTTTTTGCCTGTGCTGTTGCAGAGGAATCGCTTGAAGCGCTGTTACAGATTGTAACGCCTATGCCTATTGAGCCGATAATTATGCCTGCGACAAATGTTAGTACCTGTTTCATTTCACTCTCCTGTGTTGTTTTGCTCTTTTCTACTTTAAGTTCAAAATTATTTAAAGATCCATAAGAGTTCCGGAATCCTGAGGCCGGAACACATTCGATTAATAACTGACATTGGCGGTATTATCTTGAAGAATTCTGTTTCTGCAAATCCAATAATGATTTATTTAGTCGGCAGTTTTCATGCAAAATATGGGATTGTTATCGTGATTTAGGGTGTTTTGCATTAAATTGAGATTTATTAGACAAAAAAGAGGGAGATTGATGTCTGTATATGTGGAGGGGCAGTCTTCCACGGGAGAAATCAGTGGCTGACAGGATAGAACGGGAAGATCTGATAAGGCGGGCAATAATATCGGGGGATGCAGGGGCCTTCGATATGATGTGGAAGGAGTATGGCCAGATGCTTTTCGCAATGATGCTTTCAATGCTGTGTTCGCATCAAGATGCCGAAGAAGTTCTTCAGGATGTATTTGTGAAAATTGCCAGGAACAGGGATGGGATTGCCGGAGCAAGAAATATGTCGGGCTATATCTATACAATTGCCAGAAACGAAGCGCTGAATTTCATGAAAAAAAGGAAAAAGGTGCAAGAACCAACCGATCCGGCAAAACTGTGGCTAGTTCCTGCCGATGAGGAGGAAAGCCTTGGTGATGAGTCAATCCGGGTTGCCGGATTGCTCGCAGAATTACCGGAGGACCAGCGAACGGTAATCGTGATGAAGATCTATCAGAATATGACCTTTGATGATATCGCCTGTGCGATGGGTATTTCGCTCAACACTGCGGCAAGCCGTTATCGTTATGGCATGGAAAAATTGAAGACACTGCTTGGAGATTTGAAATGAATACTGATTCTGATCCAGAGAATATCTTGAAAAAATATAAACTGCGCCAACCTTCATCTGATTTAAAAGCGCGGATTGCTTCTGCGACACACGCGGAATGGGGACGTGGAAACGAAGGTAGAGCCGTTTTTGTTGATTTTTCTGCGCCAATGTGGCGGTTGGCCGTGTCCCTTGCCGCATCGCTGTTGATTGCGGTTGCCGGTAATTTTGTGAACAACATGATTACGGCTCCGTTTGCAGGGGGAGACCAGAATAGTGCTGTTACTTTTGAACCAACTGTAAATGCTGGTGTGGACAAAGACCTTGATGTTCCGGCAAGAATACAATCGGTTGCCCGGGCGTACCAGCCAGTAGATATGGCGGATTTCGTGAAGATACGTGAAACGCTGAGCCGGGAACTGGAAGACATGAATGGATTATTTGAAAAAAATGATGAAACATCATTGCCGGGACAATGGATGTATAACTTGAAGTCAGTCAGTACAGAAAGGGGGCGGGTATGAACGCAAAACTGCTGAAGGTGCTGAAATGGACTGCAATAGTCGTCATTTGTCTAGTCGTAGTTTATACAGTCCTGCTCGTTGTTTCAGGAATAAAGCTCAGTAATGCTTATGCTGAGGTTAAAAAGAGCGGGCGTCCGATGACTATCGAAGAGATAATTCCAAAGCAGGTTTCGGATGAAGACAACGCCGCGCTTCTTTATAAAAGCGCGGTACTGCTGCTGAATTCCGGCGGTGTTTTTTGGAAGGTGATAACTCCTGAAGAATTCCCGGGTACGAATCACGATGCAGTCATAAAGTTTCTGGCTGACAAAAATGTGGTTACGGCGCTGGGCTTGATAAAGGACGCCGCCGACAAACCTGCATACCGGTATGACTTGGACTACACAAAAGGTGCAGGCATGCTTCTTCCTCATATTTCAGCATTCCGTTCAATACAACGGTTGTTGGCGATCAGGGCCAAAGTTGAGGCTGAGCGAGGTGATTATGGGAGTGCGTGGAAGACCATTATGATTGGATATAAAACAGCTGATACGTTACACAATGAACCTGTACTTATCAGCCAACTTCTCCGGATAGCAATGTTTGAAGTTATTGATCAGGTTGCCGGTGACCTTGCTAAAATATCACCGCCAAATGATGTACAAGCAGACGCTTTGACCGTTGTAATCAAGCAATTTGCCGATGATAATACGATGGTCGTCGCAATGGACTCGGAGAGGTTTCTTATGGGGGAATGGGCGTTTAGGCAACCGGCGGCGGAGTTGGCCAAACTGGGCGATGCTTCGGATGTTCCTGTACTACAGCTGGTTCTTAATTATGTCATGTTTTGCAAGCCGGGTCGCCAGTTTATGCACGTTTCTTACCTGCGCATTATGAATGATGTAACGAATTTCATGAAGTCACCCTGGTGGGAGGAAAATATCTCAACCTGCAGTAAAATAGAGAAGAATATTCCGCGCTGGGATATTCTCTCAAGACTGCTCGTACCTCACTTAGGGAAGTGTAAGATCAAGCATGCTGTTCACATGGCCAGGGTGCGGGTGTCACAGACAGCATTTTCATTGATGCGTCACAAACTTGCTCATGGTAAATTTCCAGCGACGCTGGTGGAGTGTGACGCGAAGTTCCTGCCAGGTCAACCTGTTGATCCTTTCTCCGGCAAACCGCTTGTCTACAGGCAGGAAGGAAACGGATTTATCCTCTATAGTATTGGTGCGAACAGCAAAGACGATGGCGGCAAGCCCGAACCGCGCGGAGAGCTTACGGCAGAAGTAAAGGAGAAGAAGGAATGGGATTTGATGTGGAAATATGAGGGTAAGTAACACTTCAAATTGAGAAAGTTTAGGATGCTGAATTCTGAATAACAAATTTCGAATTAAAGCAGTCAGGCAGACCGGAATTCTTAAATCTTTTACCCAATATCTGAAATACCGTCATTCTTCACTGTTGACCTGTATTTCATGTTGGCATAGATTCGACTCATTGTTATTGCGAAAAAGGCTGCAACCATGAGGCAGAATGGGGGATTGTCATGAGAATCAACAAGTCACTGATCAACACGCCGGATATTAAAATTGGCATTGTCGGAGTAAGTCGCGACTGTTTTCCACGTGAGTTGACGCAAAGGCGTATGAAGCAGGTTGTGGAAGAATGTCGCCGCCTGAAACTGCCCATAGAACCATGTTCGGTTGTCATAGAGACAGAAAAGGATTCGATGGCGGCAGCGAAGGAGATGGTGAAGAAAGGGGTTGATGCCGTTGCTGTTTATCTTGGTAATTTCGGTCCAGAAGGTCCATTGACGATTTTTGCTGAAAAGCTGGGCAAACCTTTCATGCTTTGTGCAGCAGCAGAGGAAAGTAAGGATACTCTTGTAGAGGGACGCGGAGATGCCTACTGCGGTATGTTGAATGCATCACTGAACTGCGGTCTCAGAAATCTGCGTCCATATATACCGGCAGTCCCTGTTGGATCGCCAAGCCAGGTTGCGCACATGATCCTGGGTTTTTTAAGTATCGCGCGGGTTGTTGTGGGGATCAAGAATCTCAAGGCTTTCACGTTCGGACCGCGTCCTCAGGATTTCTATGCATGTAATGCGCCGATCAAGCCGCTATATAATCTTGGAATTGAGGTTATGGAGAATTCGGAGCTTGATATGCTTATGCTCTTTAAATCCGTTGCGGGCAGGACTAAGGAGATCAAAGCAATAGCAAAGGATATGGCGGCAGAGCTGGGGGCCGGCAACAAGTATCCTGCAAAGCTTGTCGAGCTTGCCCAGTTTGAGCTGGCACTGATGACTTTCTTCGAGAACAACCTTGGCTCACGCCAGTTCGGTGTTTTTGCAAACAAGTGTTGGCCGGCTTTCGAACAGGGCTTTGGTTTTGTGCCGTGTTATGTGAACAGCCGTCTTACAGGTCGCGGAATTCCTGTGGCATGTGAAGTCGATATTTACGGTGCAGTTTCTGAATACATGTGCCAGCTTGCCTCAGTAAGTCCGGTAACGCTACTGGATATAAACAATACAGTTCCTGCTGATCTGCCTATAGATGACCTGTGTGGCGTTGAACGCAGGGACCTGTTCATGGGCTTCCATTGTGGCAACACGCCGAGCTGCTGCCTTTGTGAAGGTTGCGGCATGAAATACCAGTTGATCATGCATCGTCTTATGGAATCAGGCAAGAAACCAAATATTACCTGCGGTACATTGGAAGGTACTTTACGGCCAGGACCTACAACAATATTCCGTCTGCAGGGAACTGCTGACTGTCGGTTGTGCAGTTATGTCGCTGAAGGTGCCATCATGGATGCCGATCCGGCTTCTTTTGGTGGAATAGGCATTTTCGGTATCAAGGAGATGGCCAGGTTTTACCGGCACATTATGCTCGAAAAACAGTTCCCTCATCATAGTGCGGTGGCGTTCGAACATGTTGGGAGAATCCTGTTTGATGCAACCAGGTTGCTCGGAGTGGAGGATGTAAGTACACCGCGTACAAGAGGTAACCTGTATCCGGGTGAGAATCCGTTTGGCGTTTGAATAACGTCAGAATATCGAATATTGGATGTTCAATAACCAATGTTGATTGGTTTGGGCATGGAGTGTTTGTCGGGAGGAGATGTTCATGAAGAAGTATGCTCTTGGCCTTGATTATGGAACCAATTCGTGCAGGTCTCTGATTGTTGATCTAGAAGATGGCATCGAATTGGCAAGTTCCGTATTTGCCTATCCGTCCGGTGAAATGGGAATTTGTGTTGATCCTCGTGAACCGAACCTGGCCCGGCAGAATCCGCAGGATTATATCGATGGTTTCGTTGCGATCATCGGCGGAGCTATCGAGCAGGCAAAACAGATTAGAAGCGACTTTAATCCACACGACATCATAGGAATAGGTGTTGATACAACCGGCAGCACTCCGATACCGGTGAATCGGGAGGGGGTTCCTCTTTCAATGTTGCCTGAGTTTAAGGACGATCTTAATGCTAAGGCCTGGCTCTGGAAAGATCATACGAGCCATGCGGAAGCGGCTGAAATTACATCCCTTGCTTCGAAGATACGGCCGAATTTCCTGGCGAAATGTGGAGGTACGTATTCATCTGAGTGGTTTTGGAGCAAGCTTCTTCACTGCAAGCGCGTTGCGCCCGAAGTTTTCAAAGCGGCACATAGTTTCGTTGAGTTCTGTGATTATGTTCCTGCTGTTCTCGCGGGAAAGACAAAGCCTGAAGAGATCGTCAGAGGTGTTTGTGCAGCCGGACACAAGGCAATCTACAATGCGCAGTGGGGTGGATTGCCTGACAAGGAATTCCTGTCGAAACTTGATCCTGATCTCGCAAATCTCAGAGATAGGCTCTATGCGAAAGCTGTTCCGTCAGACCAGCTGGCAGGCCGCCTTTCACAGAAGTGGGCGGCCAGACTTGGCCTAAAAGCTGGTACGGCGATTGCCGTTGGAGCTTTTGACGCGCACATGGGTGGCGTAGGTGCTGGTATCAAAGAGGGAACGCTTGTCAAAATTCTAGGTACCAGTACATGCGACATGATGGTAATGCAGAATAACAAACCGTTGAATGATATTCCGGGAGTTTGTGGCATTGTTGACGGATCAATCCTGCCCGGTTATTTTGGAATAGAGGCCGGCCAGTCGGCGGTCGGTGATATTTTTCTCTGGTTTGTCCATCACCTTGTTCCTGATAAATATGGACGCAACGCGGATATACGTTTCAAGAAACTTGGTAAAATGGCGAAATTACAGAAGCCGGGAGAGCATGGTTTGCTGGCTCTGGATTGGAATAACGGCAATCGCACGATACTGGTTGATGTCAGGCTGAGCGGTCTACTGCTTGGTCAAACACTGCACACTGAAGCGCATGAGATATACAGGGCGCTGATTGAGGCCACGGCTTTCGGTGCGCTTACTATTATAAAACGTATCGAAGAGTATGGCGTTCCGGTACAGGAAATCGTCAACTGTGGCGGATTGGCCCAGAAGAACAAGTTATTGATGCAAATTTATGCAGATGTCACAGGGCGACCGATGAAAGTGTCCAGTAGCGACCAGACATGTGCGCTTGGTGCGGCAATATTTGGTGCTGTAGTGGCTGGTAAAGAGCTGAGTGGATATGGGACTGTGAGTGAAGCGCAGAAGGTGATGTGCCATACGAAAAAACAGTACAAGCCGATTCCTGAGAACCACCAGATTTACAAGCAAATGTATAAGTTATACCGCGATCTTCACGATGCATTTGGAACGGCAGGCTGGTCAGGAAAGCTAAACAACGTTATGAAGGATTTGATAGCGTTACGCGAGAAGCAGCGGCTTGGAAAATAAAGGAATTTCAATGTCTCTGGATAAGCTTAAGAAGCAGGTTTGTGAAGCCAACAAGGCTCTTGAGCGGAATGGCCTTGTGACCCTCACGTGGGGGAATGTAAGCGGCCTTGGTCCGGCCAGGAAATACATGGTTATCAAGCCCAGCGGTGTGGCCTATGCCGTTCTGAAACCTTCCGATATGGTTGTTGTTGATTTGAAAAGCGGTAAGAAGGTTGAAGGGAAAAATAATCCATCTTCTGACGCTCCAGCACATCTTGTCATTTATCGGGCATTCGGTGATGTTTACGGAATTACTCACACGCACAGCACGTTTGCAGTTATGTTTGCGCAGGCTCAGCTGGCAATACCGGCCATGGGCACGACACATGCTGATCATTTTTACGGAGAGGTTCCATTGACAAGGGCATTGACGAAGAAAGAAGTCAAGGATGCCTACGAGATACACACCGGAAATGTAATTGTCGAGCGGTTCAAGAGTCTAGATCCTGTGGCTGTACCCGGAGTACTTGTTGCAAATCATGGACCATTTACCTGGGGTCATTCTGCCATAGATTCTCTAAATAACACTATTGCCCTGGAAGCGGTCGCCAAGATGGCGTTCGGTACGCTTCTTCTCAACCCAGGCGCAAAACCTGCTCCTGGCTATCTTCTTAATAAGCACTATTTTCGTAAACATGGTCCTAACGCCTATTATGGGCAGGGTTCTAAATAATTTGGTATAAACTGAATGTTCTTGCAGAGTTCGGAGACAGTAAGAGTAACTAGAACGTGGCGCTCGTGCTGTTCTTGTTGTTTTTGAAATTACTGTGTATTTTTACATGCGTAGTTGGTGGTAATCCGCGTGCAGAGAGAGTTGAAGAGGGTAGATAGCCAAAAAACGCATCTTGACGTTTACTGATACGAATGCTTTTATCCGCCCGTATTTGCTTATCAGAAAAGTAATTTTGTATAAAGTTAACATTATGAAAATTGTCAAAAATATTGCTGTTTTTTCCATTTGTACCGGACTGATTTTGGCATCGTGTGGATGTGCCTACACGCATATCCAGCGGCCGTTGGATAGAAATTTCGATACTACTCAGTTGGGCGTGAAAGAGGGCCGGTCGCACGCGTATTCACTGTTCTGGGCCGTAGCTTGGGGCGATGCAGGAACGAAAGCCGCTGCTAGGCAGGGTGAAATCACTACAATTCGTCATGCTGATACTGAAGTGAAATCCGTATGCCTTGGACTCTATACGCGGGTTACAACGGTAGTCTACGGAGACTGATCGTCGGAGAATTAGGTGCATCGGAGATCACAATGCGGGTTATAGAACTATTCTGTACTGTACTTCTGTTTCTGTGCGTTGGATGTGTGGCGCAAGGTAGGCTCTACACCAAGGTGGTTTTGCCATATTCCACGGATTTTCAGGACGCGCCTTCAGGCACCAAGGCTTGTCGTATTGCCGAACATCGACTGAAAGAACCGTATACTGGCGCGGGTATCACAGCTACCTGGACGTCTCGTGTTCTGGAAGAGGCCACCCGAAATGCCGGAATCACTAACATCTATTATGCCGACCTTGAAACCCTCAGTGTCCTCAATGGAATCTACCTGAAGAAAACGTTGATCATCTATGGAGATTGATCAATGTTTCTCGGCGCTTTTTCTTGTCGTCTACTCTGATTTCCGATTGTACCCGTTCTTTTTCAGGATTTCATCAATCCTCACAGGCTGACCATTCTGCCGTTTACTTTCGTCGGCAGCTTCCATAAATGCAAATATTTCTATGGTTTCTTCCACTGGTATTGGTGATATACCGCTCTGGAAAAACTTTATTGCCTCGGCTACCAACGGTGCATAGCCGTCGTACGAACCTACAGGGGCTTCACCCTTTTCACCTTTTGCGATACCTCCGTAAGGCTTGCTCTTGCTGTCCTTGCCGCGGATGGATTCACGGTAAATACCTGTGCGTCTGTCTTTCCAGCTTCCAGTAACTTCAATCCTCCCATCGGATGTGGTGCCACGTTTGACTGTTTCGCAACCTGTACCCATAACGGTGAATAACGGCTCAACACCATGGATGCCGTACCAGAACAGATCAGGATGATGGGGCTCAAGAGAGCAGGGGCTCGATAGTTCAGCATTAAGAACTTTTCCTATCGAACCATTTCGAACCGCCTGCGTATCCTTGCCGTAACGCAGAGACGACGCACTGAAAACAGGAACCTTGCTTTCGCGTGCAAGCTTGAAAATCTCCAGTACATCATGTAATGAGCCAGCCATCGGTTTGTCAATAAACATTGGTTTGCCTGCCTTGATGACAGGTTTTGCCTGTTCAAGGTGCGGACGGCCATCAACACTCTCGAGCATTACTGCATCCACCTGCTGGCACAGTTCCTCTATCGAATCAACGATCCTGACTCCGTGCTTTTCCTTGAGGATTTTGGTGTATTCCTCCACACGATCCCAGCTTGAAGGAATATCCTTGCTGCCACCCTTGAATGCCGCGACGACCCTGCCGCCTGCAACATGATTCTTGTTTTTCGGGTCATTCAATACGTCGGTAAACGCAACAACATGCGATGTGTCTAATCCAATTATGCCAATACGAAATTCTGCCGTATTTTTATCTGTTGCGGTGGATAAACCGTCAGCTGAATAAACAGCTGTTGCAAAGATCAAGACGAATAACAGGCACCAATATTTCACAGCATACCTCCATTTTGTTTTTTACGCTGATTGCAGGATATTACTTCTCCTGGCAAATCGCGAATTAACTTTTTACATAAATACTTTGCCACATTTAAACCTGGTGGGTCATTCTTAACCGGTATCTGTTCCTGCAGTTTTAGATGTTCCACGGCGTGCGCATTGCCCTGGACAACATACGATTCGCGCTCATGTCATCAGGGAAAATCTCCAGCGCCGGATCCCACTTCAACGGCCTTCCTAACCGGCACGAAATAAAGCCCAGGTGACAGACGCTGGCTGTACGATGACCTATCTCGGCATGCGCGGCCGGCAACTGGCGACTCAGGACACAGTCGATGAAATCAGCCTGGTGAACTGGTGCGCCTGAACGCAGGTGAATATCGCCAGGACCAATTTCCGACCTCAATATGCTGTCTGAGCTGGCGGTAACATCCCCGCCGCTTAGATGAATCCATCCATCGTTGCCCTCGAACCTTACACCGAAAGTTTCCGAGCTGGAATTGATCAAACGCAGGCCGTTCGCATAGGTGTATGTGATGCTGAAATCGGTTGGTGCATCATAGAATCCGCTGGTTGGAAACACAGCGGTGCCATCAATATGTTCGGGGCCGGTCAGGTCGGTACCCATGCCCCATGTGCCCAGGTCGACGAAGTGCACACCATTATCGCTGATGTAACCTTCGGAATAGTCGAGAATCCACCTGAAATTGAAATGACAGCGACCTGGTGTATAAGCCACCCACGGGGCTGGACCAAGCCAGAGGTCATAATTGAAATCAGGTGGAACCGATTGTTGTGACTCGTGTCCAGTGAAATCACCCTGGATATGGAATCCGCGACCAGGGCCGATGCGGACGGTATTTAACTTGCCAATACGACCGTTTCGCACCAGTTCGCAGCCATGTCGGAAAGTTGCCCCGGAACGCCTCTGAGTACCGGTCTGCAGTACTCGACCGTAACGCTTGACAGTTTCGACGATCGCACGACCTTCGGCCACAGTCGATGCAAGTGGTTTCTCGCAATATATGTCCTTGCCGCTGCGTGCTGCCATCACCGCAATGACTCCGTGCATATGGTCGGGCGTGGCGATCAGCACCGCGTCAATGTCGTTGCGTACGATCAATTCACGGAAATCCTGTGTAACTTCACAGCCTTTGTACTGGCCAGAACTGGATTGCTTGCTGTAATGGTCATCGATCACGGCAGCCATGGTCTTGGCGCGTTTCAAATCCACATCGCACGCTGCCACGATCTGCACGCGTGGATCATGCAGAAACTGGCGCGTATCCCAGCTGCCCTGGAGACCTGTCCCGATACAGGCCAAGGTGATACGCCGGCTTGGGGGCACAATGCCTGGGAACCCTGTCGCGATGATATATGGTGCGGTAACCGCGCCGCAACATGCTTGTTTGAGAAACTCTCGTCGTGAATGGTTTGTGCTCATTATCACCCGGCAGCTTGAATGATGCCACCTTCCTGTAATATCTTGTGATTGCAAATATAACACTGTGGTGGTCGTTTATGAATAGCAGATCTGGCTGTTTATTTAACAAATCTGACTGCAGTTCCTGTCCAGTATATTCAAGCGTCGTCAGTGCAGTAAATCATGTCAACGCCCAGGTGCATTTACTGGTTTGAGAGGAACGCCCCCCCCCTGAAGTGCTCCATTCTCCAGGTACACCCGCGTGGTGATACGGCCAACCCTTTGATTGGGGAACCGTCCAAGTCGAGTCGCTCGACGCGATGGACGGAACACCCGTTTTGGATTTCAATCCGTTCGGACGTTTTCGGATACTGTCAGTCCATGGAAAAATAGAATGTTGCACCTTCTCCCGGCTTTCCTTCAGCTTTGATTTGTCCTCCGTGTTCATTGATGATTCTTAAAATAGTGGCCAAGCCGATTCCTGTGCCTTCAAATTCCTCTATTGTGTGAAGACGTTGAAAAGCTCTGAAAAGTTTGTTTTCATAAGCCATGTCAAAACCTGCACCATTGTCTTTGACGAACAAAACCTTCTTTGACCTGAATCCCATAGCTGCCGCATCTGTTTCGCTTATTTCGCCAAATTCTATTACTGGAAACTCTTTCTTTGAAGAAAACTTTATGGCGTTACTAAAAAGGTTTTCAAGAATAATTGGGATCAGGACTGGGTCGCCTTTAACTTTCATGTTCGGACGGATGGTGAAGGTTGCTCTTGCAACAGGCATACTTTTTACATGGTTGTTTACAATCTCCTGGGCGACGTGACTTAGGTCCACTTCTACCTTTTGGAGATTACTGCGGTTGACTTTTGAAAGCTGTAACATGCCATCGATGAGTTGCCCCATTCTTTGCGATGCTGCTCTTACTCTTTTAAGGTAATCGAGGGCGTCTTTTCCAAGTTTGTCTGAATAGTCTTCGACCAAGGCCTGACTGAATCCGTCGATTGAACGCAGTGGTGTCCGTAAATCATGGGAGACGGAATAGCTGAACGCTTCCAGCTCCTTGTTTACGGATTCGAGGGACAGGGTCCTGTCACGGACTTTTTTCTCCAGGGTGATGTTTAATTCCTCAAGTTCCTGATTCTTCTGTTCCAGGGATGCTGCCATGACGTTTATTGCTCTGGCAATATCTCCCAGTTCAGTCAATGGTATCTTGCCTATTCTTGCCGAAAGATTGCCACATGAAAGTTTTTTCAAAGTTTCAAATATTGATTTGATGGGATGCAACACTTTGTACGAAAGAAATATGGCAAGTAGTCCTGCGATAATTGTCACCACGCCTGCGATAATGAAAATTATTTTTAATGGACCCTGAGCTTCTTTTCGTATTTTGGAGTCTTGCAGGGCCTTGATTATGGTCCATCCACCTGGTTCTATTACAAGAGAACTTGCCGTATATTGTTCGTTTTGGATCGTCACTTTCTTGTGACTGATTACTGTCGAGCTGTCTATTTGTCTCAAGAAGTCAGTCTCGTCCTTTTCTTCAAAATTTCCTGTTGAGACCAGGGTTTTGCCTGATCCAAGAAGAATTGTTATTTCACCTTCGCCGGGATCGATCTTTCTCAGCTCAGCTAGAAGTCGCTCAACCTGGATTGCAGCCCCGACTGCACCGGTCCGTTCCTGTTTATCGTTAAAGACCGGGACCAGCAGGAGGACAATCCTGTTTTGAGTGCCCCTGCTTTTAATGACATCGGTAAATACAATTTCTCCTCTGTCGATTTGATCAAAATAGGAACGATCCCTGACGTTGAACGCCTCTCCGTGTATTCCGAGAACGTTGCCATTCTTGTCGTTGTAATACAGGCCCTCAAAATCATCGGAGAGCCATCTGTATTCAGCCTTTAGGAACGCAAGAGCCTCTTCTGGCGAAGCGCTTCTTACGGAGGGGGAGGATGCAAGGAGTTTGGTCGTCAGAAGTTTCTCCCTGAAGAAATTGGATATTTTCTCGGCGTGAAGCTGGAGTTCCAGGTTTGTTTTTTTCTGATACAGACCGGCTATTAACGTTTCGCCGAAGCGGGAACTTATCGCAATGCATATGAGAATGATGAGAATGGGTGGAAATATTGCGATTATTAGATTTCGCTGGTATAGCTTCATATGTTTATAAACTTTAACCTTCCCACTACATTATAATTATAAGGTATAATACTGTATTTGCAAGGGCAGTTACATCCTCCTTATAGCAGGAGACTCAGGACTTCCGTCTTTGCCACGGCTTCGGACAAGTCTCTGGATTTCGCCAAGAAGCTGCGCGCTTCCGCTGTTTCTCGCGGAGTTATGGCGGATAGTCCTTGGAGTTTCACTTTTAATACGTGTGGAAACCCTGTTTGCCGTTGACGCCTGCTGAGTATCTGATACAGAACTACTCAAAAGGGATGTGTCGTTTCCAATAAGAATCAGTAGTGGAGGAGATATGCCAAATCAACGACGGATAAAGCGCCGGTTGTTTATCGGAGGTGCGATTGTGGCGGGGCTTGCTTGGAAGCCGACAGAATTTGTTATGTCCAGCGAGGCCGGGGGTGATGATATATCCTATAAAGTGACCCCGGTGGGGCGGGTTGAGGTCAAGGATGGCAAGGTAACTATCCTTGTTATGGACAAATACGTGCCAGCGCTCAAGGGGCTAGAGGAGTGGTCTCACGTCCAAGTACTCTACTGGTTCGATCGGAACGATACACCGCAGAAACGATCCATTCTCCAGGTACACCCGCGTGGTGATACAGCTAACCCTCTGACAGGGGTCTTTGCCTGCCGAGCGCCGGTCCGACCAAACCTGATCGCTTTGAGTGTCTGCAAGATTAAGTCTATCGAAGGAGGTGCCATTTACGTCGAGTCGCTCGATGCGATGGATGGCACGCCGGTTTTGGATCTCAAACCGTTCAATCCATCCGACGCACCGACAGATGGAGTGAAGGTTCCTGCCTGGGTGCGACGTCCTCGGGGGAAGGATTGAGCTGTCGACGTGCCATCGAAAAGTCTCTATGCTGCCTTTTGCTGAGATAGGTCCATGCAACTATTCGGCTTTTCTTCTGGCCCTGGGCCATTTCTATTGTCCGGATGTTAAGCGTGCCCGCCTTCTTTAATGCATGATAAATAGAGGGAAGGTTGGATGCCTTCGAGACAAGAGTGGTGAACCACAGGCAACTTGACGGAATCTGTGTACTTTCGGAGATCATTCGCCGCACGAAGGCTTCCTCTCCGCCTGGACAACATAATTCAATCTCCTGTCCACCGAAGTTTTTTAATGGCGCTTTCCCTGCGGTT
>MHBM01000141.1:0-3362 GCA_001804885.1 Lentisphaerae bacterium RIFOXYA12_FULL_48_11 | reverse complement strand
AGATTTTCCCATTTTCGCCTGGTCCCCTTGCTGGCTTCATCGAGAGAAGCATAAAATGGCGGATTGCAGATCGAAAGATCAAACATTTCCGTTTTGGTCACCACTCCTTTGAAGACATTCAAAGAAAATTTCTGTAAGCGGAAGTGGATGGCATGAGCGAGCCGGTTGTTTGACTGCACGATTCGTCTCGCGGATGTGAGCGCAACTGGGTCGATGTCGGAACCCGTAAAACTCCAGCCGTATTCACTGTGCCCGATGATCGGGTATATACAACTTGCTCCAACGCCGATATCAAGAATATGAATAAATTTACCGCGAGGGATTACGCCGCCATTACTGGATGCAAGAAGGTCGGCAATGTGATGAATGTAGTCGGTACGTCCCGGCACCGGAGGGCAGAGATAATTTGCCGGGATATTCCATTTCGAAACATCGTAGAAATGTTTCAATATGGCGCTATTGAGAGTTCGGACTGCCTTCGGATCAGAAAAGTCGATTGACTCCTTGCCGTGCTGATTTGTTGAGACAAACTGAGCAAGATCAGGATAACTCTTTGTGAGTTGTTGGAAATTGTAAATATCACGGTGCCGACTCCGGGGATGCAGTCCTTGCTTTGTTTGAGAAACACTGCTCGATTGTTTATCTTTGTTAAAAACTGTTTGAGAGAATTGAGGCATGGGTGTGATACTATGCTTGCAGGCAAAGAGGGGCAAGTGGAATGTGGGGTCGTGTTTTAGCTCAGTCAGAGATGTTTCAGTTCCGGACTCTGAAAAATCCGCTATCTTACGCTGTGGACAGCACGCTCAGCAGAATGATATAAGTATAACCATTCTCGCAGTTTTGACAGGAGGAGAGTCATGAGGAAGTTGATTGCTCTAAGTTGTGTTGTAAGTTTGTTATGGTTGTTGCCAACAGCGGTTAATGCACAGGCGCAGGCTGACGGGAAGAAGGTCCGTATGCTTATTGTCACGGGTGGGCATGGATTCGAAGAGGCCAAGTTTTTCAAGATGTTTGACGAATTCAAGGGCGTCGAATACAAAAAGGCTTTTTTCCCGCAGGCGGGTGAACTTTTGAAGCCCGGATTGGAAAAGGAATGTGATGTTATCGTGATGTACGACATGGTCAAGTCAATCACGCCAGAACAGCAAAAGGCTTTTGTTGAGCTGCTGAATACCGGTATTGGCCTTTTATGTATGCATCATGATCTCGGTGCAAGTCAGGAGTGGGCTGAGTTCACCAAGATCAGGGGTGGAAAATACTGCATGAAAGCTGAAACCATCGATGGTAAGGAGTACAAATCAACATTCGACCATGGACAGGATATAAAGGTTACAGTGGCAGATAATGAACACCCCATAACAAAAGGTGTTGCTGACTTCACGATACACGATGAGACGTATGGTAGCTGTTATGTTTCTCCATCGGTAAAGGTTCTTTTGAGGACTGACCACCCTAAAAGCTGTCCGGACCTGGCTTGGGTTCATGAATATGCGAAGAGTAAAGTGTTTTATCTGATGCTGGGCCATGATTCGAAGGCCTGGGAGAATCCAGCGTTTAAGGAGATTCTTGAACGCGGTATTAAATGGTCTGTGGGCAGGTAGAGAAGGATATATTGAGATGGATTCTAAGTTTAAAATAAAAGGTGCGCAGTCAGGGGTGATCCTTGCAGGTGTTTTTTGTGTATTTGCCCTGATGCTTTTTCTTGTTACAAAGAAGGTACCATCTGATCCTCAGTTTCGCTGGGCCGATTATTACAGAGCGTATCATCTCGTCGGGGGGGCATCTCTTGTGGCTGGCATTTTCTGGCTCGTTTTTGCCTTTCTCAAGGCGAAGACGGATTTCTTTAATGTTAATATGAAAATTACTTCGGATGAATTAAATATTAGTATCGCATTTGTGGCGATTGCAGTTGTTGTCGGTATTTATCTCACTCTTACAAATTTGCCTGTTCTGACTCCTGCGCCTGAGGTGTCAATGGATCCGGCGGAAAGGGCCAAACTGATGAGATGGGATCAGGGCTTAAAGTGTCTGGCCTGGACGGTGGTGCTATTTACGGGTTCCATTGTTATCTCTCTTCCTCTTCGCCGATATTTTCGACGATAGCTTTTTTGACTGTCTGTGTATATTTTCCCGGTCCTTCGTGTCGAATATTTGGCTCTCAGTTCCTTTTTCGCGCGGGCGTGAGAAGAATAAAAACACTGAAAACTGACCCCATTTATGAAGTGTTCCCGTTTCTTGATTTTCGAACAAAGAAGCGGTTGCAGTAGTATCACTTCTGTGGCATAATCCCGCGTCTTTTGTTGTTTAAATACGAATAATGAGGGAGATTTTTTCATCATGAACGATATACCGGTTTCCGATGTAAGAAATTTCGTGTTAATGGGTCACACGGGCAGCGGCAAGACAACTTTTATAGATGCCCTGCTCTTCAAGCTGGGCTTGAATGATCGTTTTGGCTCGGTTAGTGCTGGCTCAAGCATGGCAGATTATACTGACGAGGAAAAACACAGGAAGACATCAATTTATGCAAAGCCTTTTGCCGGCGTATACAAGTCTGTTGCAGGCAAACCCTATGACCTTGTTTTTACTGACACACCCGGGTACATGGATTTTTACGGGCAGGTTATTGCGGCTACAAAGGCAACTGAGGCTGCGTTGATAACTGTTGATGCTGCAGCTGGCATACAGGTTGGAACGCACAGGGTATGGCGCTTGTGCGAGAAGCAGTCGCTTGCGCGAGGTATTCTTATTACTGGTCTTGATCGCGAGAATACGGACTTCAAGAAAGTTATGAGCAATATTCAGTCTGTATTTGGTGATAAGTGTGTGCCTGTCGTGATCCCTCTTCCTGACAAGAGCGGTGTGGTTGATGTTCTCGGCAAGAATATACCTGCGCCCATGGTGTCGGAAGTCGAGAGTATAAAGAGTGCATTGTCCGAGCGTGCCGCTGAAACAAACGATACCCTCATAGAGAAATTTCTTGGAGGTGAATCTCTTACTCCTGATGAGTTTGCGACAGGGTTGAAGGCGGCGGTAACGCGTGGGAGTGTTGTGCCAGTGTTTGTCTGCATGGCTCTCAAGAACATCGGCGTTACCGAGACGCTTGAAGGTATCGGCAGGATGTTTCCTTCGCCTGCGGACAGGCCGGCAAAGGATGCGGAAGGCAAGGATATACCTGTCGAAGCAAATGAACCTTTTGTGGGGTATGTCTGGAGAACGGTTAATGATTCATTTGTTGGCCACCTGGCCTTTGTCAGGGTGCTTAGCGGGACTCTGAAGTCTGATTCTGAATTTCAAAACACTTCTAAGAATCAGAAGGAACGTGTCGGTGCGCTCCTGCAGGTGAACGGGAAAAAGCAGGT
>MHBM01000140.1:5696-11294 GCA_001804885.1 Lentisphaerae bacterium RIFOXYA12_FULL_48_11 | reverse complement strand
CGGTGTTTTACTGAGCGGTAAAATTTCCGACATGCTTGCAGTGCGTCGCCGTACGGTGCGCATTGAGGTCGAATTTATTGGCCTGTTTCTCGGCGCTCCTTTCATCTTCCTGATGGGCATAACTGGTAACTTCTGGTTGTGCTGCCTGGGCTTGGCAGGATTCGGCTTTTTCCGGGGAATCTATGACTCCAACGTGTACGCGGTCCTTTTCGATGTGGTTGAACCCCGTTTCCGTTCTTCTGCGGTTGGTATCATGCTCGCGGTAATCTTCTTTGTCGGCGCCTTTGCGCCGGTTGCGCTGGGCTGGGCCAAAACAACGATCGGCTTGACGACAGGACTGTCTTACTTGTCGCTAGCCTACGTTGTGGGCGGTCTGGGTCTTTTAATTGCCGCGAAAACAACTTTTAAGCGTGATTATTACGATGAGAGTGCAACAGCTCCCAAGACGGAATAGCCGGGGCGGGTGAAGCCAGTGTATGTGGTGATGGATGAATAAAAAAACACGAATAACAGGAATCGGATATTGCGGAATGGATTATCTGTGTGTGGTTCCGCACATTCCGGTCGATGATAAGGTTGAGATGCTACAGAACCTCGTCCAGGGTGGAGGTCCTTCTGTTACAGCCATAACCGCCGCCGCCAGGCTTGGTGCCAGGGCGGCTTTTGCCGGCACGGTTGGCGATGACGAAAGGGGCAGGCAGATAATTGCCGGACTTTCCGCGGAAGGAATCGACGTGAGCGCGTTGAAGGTCCGTAGCGGTGCGGAATCCCCGGTGGCATTCTGCTGGATAGAGAAGCAGAGCGGAAAACGGAGTATCGCATGGGGGCGAGGTACAGCTGCTGCGCTGAGGCCTGATGAACTTGATGAGAGTCTGATAAAGAACAGTAAAGTCCTGCATTTTGATGGACACCAAACTGCTGCAGCTTTAGCTGCGGCGAAGATTGCCCACAAATATGGCATTGCAGTCTCGATAGACGCGGGAACCATTGTTCCGGGAGTCGAAAAGCTCCTGGAGCTGTCAGATATAATCATTACATCTGAGAAATTTGCCGGAAGTTACACCGGTGAGACAAACACGGATGTGGCTGTCAGAAAACTTTTTGCCGCAAACTGCAGATTTTCGGCCATTACCATGGGAAGCAAGGGGTCAATCGGTTTTGACGGAAAGAATTTGATTAAAAGCCCGGCTTTCAAAGTGGACGTTGTTGATGCGACTGGCGCCGGAGATGTTTTTCATGGCGCTTTTATTTTTGAATACACCAGGGGTAAGACATGGGGCGAGTGCATGCGATTCGCGGCAGCCGTGTCAGCTCTGAAATGCACAAAGTTCGGGGGACGTACCGGGATTCCTGATTTACAAACAGCGGAAAACTTCCTGAGGAAACAATGACTAAATACCTGTGTAGTTATGTAAAGAAAGACGGGTTTACAAAAATATCCACCATTGGTGATGGTGATCTTAAGCTGACGGAATTCGGAATAATCAACCTCAAGAAGGGTTGTAATTTCCAGTCCGATTCCGGGAAGAGTGAAGTTGCCCTTGTAATCCTTGGCGGCAAATGTTCAGTTTCCGGTAATGGTTTCGAATTCAATAATATCGGTGACCGCAAGGATGTTTTTTCCGGCAAGCCATTTACGGTTTATATTCCCTGCGAAAGCAAATATATCATTGTGGCCGAGAGTGATCTGGAGATTGCATGGGCTGCCTCGCCGTCCGGCTTGAAGACCGCGGCTTATGTGATCAGTCCTGACCAGGTTAAGGAGGCGCATATTGGCAAAGAGAATTACCAGCGTGACGCTTATCTGATGTTAACCGATGCTTTTCCGGCTGCGCACCTTTACATTGGCGAAGCGTTTGTTCCGTCGGGTAACCATGCGAGTTACCCGCCGCACCGGCATGATTTTGACAACCTGCCTGTTGAAGTCGACATGGAAGAGGTTTATTTCTTCCGGTTCAACCCGGAACAGGGCTATGGCATCCAGAAGATTTACACGGATGACAATTCGATCGATTTTACCTGCACGGTCAAACAGAATGATACGACTCTCATTCCGCGCGGTTATCACCCTGTAATAAACGCACCGGGCTACACGATGTATTACCTGTGGATCATGGCCGGGCAGAAGAATCGCAAATTTCTCTCTGTAATAGACCCTGAGCATAAGTGGATTCTGGGAAAATGAAAAACGACCTGTTACTTGGCATAGATTTTGGAACTGGTGGCTGCAAGGTTACGCTGATCGATCCTGTCGGAACTGTGATCGAAAGTGCTTCCGGTGAATATTCCACAAGCCATCCCCATCCGGCCTGGGCTGAGCAGAATCCCTCTGACTGGTACCGGGTGATGTGCAGTGTTTTGAGAAAGCTTAAACATCGTGACAGCGTTGGAGCTATAGCGTTGGACAGCTATACGCATGGGGCTGTTCTGTTAAATGAGAAGCTCGAGGTGATTCGTCCGACTATCATCTGGACGGACCAGCGCAGTGTGAAGGAATGCGAGTTCCTGAAGGAAAAATATTTTGACCTGATCTTCAAGACCGCATACCAGGCCCCGACACCGACATGGACTCTCCCTCAGATGCTATGGCTGAAGAACAACGAACCACAGGTGCTGAAACAGGTCCGGCATATACTCTTTGTGAAGGACTATATCCGTTTCCTCCTGACCGGCGAGATGGCCTGCGATTGTGTGGAATCGCAGGGCACTCTTTTCTGGGACATGAAGAACAACTGCTGGTCGGAAGCCCTGTGTGCGTTGGCGGATATTCCGGTTAAACTGCTTCCCCATATCGGCAAGCCTACTGACATTGCAGGGAAAATCGCGCGGCAGGCCGCCTTGGAAACCGGATTACCGGAAGGAACGCCCGTAGTGATGGGGGCGAGCGATTCGGCGGTAGAGGATTATGCCGCAGGTGCAATCGAGGCGGGTCAGTGTGTTCTTAAACTTGCCACCGCCGGGAACGTGAATGTAATGACATCTGAAGCGCATCCCAACCGTGAAACGCTGACCTATTCACATGTTGTGCCGGGCATGTGGTATACGGTCACGGCGACAAATTCCGCGGCAGTCTGCCAGCGCTGGTATCGTGACAAGTTCTGTATGCAGGGAACAGGCTACGATGAACTGAACGAGCTGGCAGAGCAGTCTCCTGCCGGAAGCAATGGCGTATTCTTTCATCCTTATCTCCAGGGAGAGCGTTCACCGTACTGGGACCCCAATCTCCGTGGAAGTTTTACGGGGATAAGCATGGCAAACTCAAAGGGTGACTTTTCCAGAGCATTGCTTGAAGGCGTGGCTTATTCGCTCAGGGATTGTTACCGGACCATAGAGAAAATGGAATTGAATGTCCGTGAATTTATTCTGATTGGTGGCGGTGCAAAAAGCCCGTTGTGGAGCAGCATCTTGTGTGATGTTTTCAATGCCCCGGTGAAGTGTCCGTCATCCTGTGATGCATCTTTCGGAAGCGCTTTGCTTGCAGGAGTCGGAAGCGGGATTTTCGAGGATGAGGTTGCTGCTGTCAGGAAGTGCCTGAAACTGGATCGTGAGATTACTCCGGTTTCGGAACGTGCGCTGTTTTATGCAAAACAATTCAAACATTACAGGGATATACACGATGCATTATCGGAATGTTACGGAAGAATGAATAAGAGGTAATAAAATGACTACTGCAAAAAGTTACATGTATGAAATGATTCGCAGCGAGTTGACGTGGGTTGTCGGTGAGGAATATGTCCAGACAACGGATTCCGACAAGCTTGGTCACTCGATTGACTACTACTGGGTGCCCGAACTTTGGCATGACAGGGGGCAGAAGCTAACGCCGCCGGACTTCATTGTTCACCCTGCTACAACAAAGGAAGTGTCAGAAATCCTGAAGATTGCAAACAACCACAACATTCCCGTGATTCCGTGGGGTGGCGGTTCAGGATCACAGGGTGGTGCACTGCCCGTTTATGGCGGGATCATTCTGGATATGAAGAGGATGAATAAAGTTCTGAATATTGACCCGATTTCCATGACTGCCACTGTTGAGGTAGGTATCAACACGCAGCATCTTGAATGGGAAATTGAAAAGGCTGGTTACAGCACCATGCATTTCCCGGCATCGATAGCATGTGCAACGCTGGGTGGGTTCATTGCACACAGGGGGACCGGAGTGCTGAGCACCAAGTATGGCAAGATAGAGGATATGATCATGTCGATGGAAGTGGTGACGCCAACCGGCGAGATAATCAACACGCTTCCGGTGCCGCGTCACGCTTCTGGCCCGTCGCTTACAGAATTGTTCCTGGGAAGCGAGGGAACGCTGGGTGTTGTGACCAAGGCGACCATGAAAATTCATCCGATACCGGAATCGCGTAAGTTCCACGCATTTCTCTTCAAGACAATGCACGAGGCAATGAGTGCCGGGTCAAAGATTATGACTAGCCGCCTGCGCCCTTGCGTAATCAGGCTTTATGATGAACCCGAAACGGCGAAGCTTATCAAGAGGGTTTTGGGGATAGACAGGAAAGGCGCCTACCTGGTCTTTGGTTTTGACGGACCGGAAGAAATAGTGGACCTGGAGCTGAAACGGGCTTGTGCCATCTGCCGGGAAAGGGATCATGAAGATCTCGGCACTGAAATGGGGCAGACCTGGTGGGATCACCGCTACAAGTTCTTTTACCCGCCTTACATGTTCCACATGCCACAGGCATTCGGGACGCTTGATACGGTCGCGACTTTTGCCAATATCGAGAATGTTTACTGGGCGATGAAGAACACCGTGCAGGACAACTTCCCGCAGGCCACGTTTATCGGGCATTTCTCCCACTGGTATGAGTGGGGCTGCATGCTGTATGCCCGTTTTATCATAGATGATCCGCCGAAAGATCCGCATGAAGCTATTGCTCTCTACAACAAGATCTGGGACATGGCGATTCGCGCAGCCATAGAAGAAGGCGGTGTGATCAATGAACATCACGGCGTTGGGCTCAAGCTCGGACGTATAATGAAGGATCTTTACGGACCGGCTTTTAAAGTCCTCCAGGACATAAAGAAGGCGCTTGATCCCAACAACATCATGAACCCCGGCAAAATGGGTTTTCAGGGAAAAGGAGTCTGACCGATGAATATAGAAAAAAATCTGGATGTAATTAACGCATGTCGCTTCTGTTTCATGTGCCGTCATCTTGATCCGGTAGGTAATGTTACTTTCAGGGAATCTGATACTCCGAGAGGGAGGGCACTGATCAGCGATAAGATACGCATGGATAATGCATTCCTTAATAACGCGGATTTCGTTGAGACCATGTATAGAAGCGCCTTGAGTGCGGCAAACCGTTATCACTGTGTTAGCCACTATGATGAAACCGGGCTGGTTCTTGCGGCGAGAATGGACATCGTGGATGCGGGGTTTGCGCCTGAAAGAGTCAAGTTGCTGGCAGGGAAACTGGGTAAGACTGTTTTCACGGTCAAGGGTAAGGGCGAAACTCTTTACTACGGAGACAATCCAGGCCTTTATCCAAAATGTAAAACAATAGCGGGACGTGATCCAGGCAAGGCGCTGGAAGTATTGGGCTTCGCAGCGGAATCAAAAGAAGTCTTTGAGCGATT
>MHBM01000140.1:0-5684 GCA_001804885.1 Lentisphaerae bacterium RIFOXYA12_FULL_48_11 | reverse complement strand
TGTTGATTCAGGATGTAAAACATTGGTTGTCGCGGAGCCATCGGCTTATGATTTTCTCAAAGGCAAGCTTGATGGCGTAAAGGTTGTTCATTGTTCGGAGTATCTGCTTTCAATGAAATTCAAGGCAGGTCCTGCGCGCCGTGCTTCTTACCTTGAAAGTGATTTCCTCAAGAACTATCGGGATAACATGCCTGTGCCTAGAAAACTGCTGAAGAAATGCGGCTACGAGCTGGTTCCATTCGGCACAAACGGGGAAGAATCATATTCGGTCGGCGAGGGGGCCGTGGTTTATGACGACCTGAATCCCGAGCTATGCGAGAAGATGTGCCAGCATGTGTACGAAATGGCGGATGATGTTACAAAAGATCTCTTTATAACGGCATCGCGTTACGTGAAGAACACCCTGAAAAAGTACAACTCAAAGTTTGAAATAATTACAATCGAAGAAGCTGCAGCAAAGAAGAGGACAAAGAAATGAAGAAATTCACTGTAGGTTATATTGCATTATCAAAAGCCAGCTGGGTCACTCCGGAAATCGACAATATTCGGAAAAGTACATTGGAAAGTCTCAAGAAACTGCCGTTTGAAATAGTACATGGCAATGCACTCACAACCACCACGGCAGAGGCATCCTCGTTGTGCTCGGAACTGACGAGAAAAGAAATAAGTGCGGTGGTGGTTCATTTCGCGACCTTTCCGGTTGGAGCCATCATTCCTGTAATCGCCAGGGAGTTGAATGTGCCCATACTGTTATTTTCGACACCGGAACAGCCGGCGAAGGGCGGGATATGGGCGCAGAATTCCTTCTGTGGTGCAAACATGGCCGTTCATACCCTGAGGAAAATGGGAAAGAAATACGGATTTGTTTTTGGGCCTGCAATCGACGCGAATACGCTCCTCAAGAAGCCGTTAAGTGTTTTGAATTGCATGTCGGCTCTTGCCTCAACGAAGATAGGTCTGGTTGGTGGACGAGTCCCCGGATTTTATACTTCCAACTGTGATGAAATGCGTTTGAGATCTTCTATTGGTGTCGAAGTCGAAATAATTGACCAGCTTGAAATTGTGGACACGGCAGGAAAGCTTTCTGACGACGAGGCCCGTAAGGGCGTAGATGAAGTCCGGAAGAGCGCCGCTTCGTTCTGCAAAACCGTTGAAAAAGACATACTTCCCGGGGGTAAGATGTACCAGTCGCTGTGCAAGACGGCAACCAAGTACGGTTTGACATCTTATGCAATACGCTGCTGGCCGGAATGGTCAGATATATTTGGGATTGCGCCGTGTGCCGCGATCGGGATGATGAATAATACCGGTCTTATCAGCAGTTGTGAAGGGGATGTGCTTGGCGCTGTACTCATGAAGATGCAGGCATCTCTGAGTGGAGGTATTCCATTCTTTGCCGATCTCATATCCTTTGATTACAAAAAGAATACTGCAGTTTTGTGGCATTGCGGCGCGGCGCCTTCAGCGCTGTGTCGGAAATTTGAAGATTCTAAAATGCGCCAGCATTTCCGCGTGGATGGTGGTGACAAGAAAGGATTGGTTAATGAGTTCCCGTTGAAGCCTGGGCCGGTGACTCTTGCCCAGCTTGATGAAGATGGCAGTGGGTACCGGATGCTGATCGCAAAGGGAACCGCTCTTGATACTGAACAGATAATCCGGGGTAACCCGCTTGAAGTTAAATTTGATTGTCCAGTGGACAAGCTGGTCGGAACGATCATGAATGATGGATACAAACATCATTATGCACTGGTTCATGCGGACATTGAGAATGAATTGATTGAACTCTGCAGGTGGCTCAACATCAACCCTGTACGTATTCAGTAAGGACACAACTAATGGCATCACTGGTAACATTTAACGAAATCCTTCCGCAGGCCAGGAAAGACGGGAGGGCTGTAGGGGCTTTCAATGTGGCAAATCTGGAGACGGTGCTTTCTGTTTTCAGGGCAGCAGAACATGAGAAATCCCCGATAATTATCCAGGTGTATCAGCGCCTGTTCAATGATGAACGCGCAGAACTTATTGCAGCCATGACTGCAAGGCTTGTGGCTCGGTCCGATATTCCGGTGGCGCTGCATCTTGATCACGGTACTTCAGTAGAGCAGATAAGGAAGGCGATTGATATCGGTTATACATCGGTGATGATTGACGGGTCACAACTGTCCTTTGCTGATAATATTGCTCTGACCTCTGAAGCGGTGAAAGTCGCACATCAGGCTGGAGTTACGATTGAGGCTGAGATCGGGCACGTTCCTTTCGGTGATGGTGAAATCGAATTGTCAACTGCCGCTGAAGCAGTGGAGTTTGTAGAGAAGACGGGTGTTGATGCATTGGCAATATCGATAGGGACTGCTCACGGTTTTTACAAGAAGGAACCGGTACTGGATATTGAGCGGGCTGCCGAGATTGGAAGAAGAGTCGCAATTCCTCTGGTTCTTCACGGCGGTACAGGAGTTCCAGAGAATCAGTTGAAAAAAGCCATTGGCTGTGGCGTTGCTAAAATCAACATTGCAACCGAACTGCAGAATATGTTCCTGCGCGGTGTTGCACAGGAATTGGATAAGAATGGCGATAAATTTAAGCCGCTGGACCTTTATTTCAAACCTGTTGAAGAAAAGATAATCGAATTTGTTTCAGGAAAGATAAGGGCTTTTTCAGAAGGGGGGTGTTGACCATGAAGATCAATGTAACAATCTGGAATGAATACGTACACGAGAAGCAGGAGCCCTCGGTTAGAGAGCTGTATCCGGAAGGTATTCACGGGTCGCTGGCAAGGAGCCTTACAGCACCGGATCTTGAAATAAAAACGGCAACACTTGAACAGCCTGAACAGGGGCTGACGCAGGAAGTTCTGAATAAAACCGATGTGTTGCTCTGGTGGGGACATGCTGCGCACGACAAGGTTGATGATGTAATTGTCAGTCGAGTACAGCAGAGGGTTTGGGAGGGCATGGGAATCATTGTTCTACACTCAGGACACATGTCCAAGATATTCAGGCTTCTCAACGGCACGAGTGGTAAATTGCACTGGCGAGAAGCTGGTGACCGCGAACGGCTGTGGGTGATTGATCCGGCCCATCCGATTGCAGCAGGATTGCCGGAGCACTTCGAATTACCCTACGAGGAGATGTATGGGGAACCGTTCATGATAGCGGGTGACGCAAAGGTGATATTTATTTCATGGTTTGAGGGTGGAGAAGTTTTCAGGAGCGGGTTTACTCTTCAGAGAGGGAATGGACGGTTATTTTATTTCCGACCGGGCCATGAGGCTTTTCCGACATTTTACGATAAGAATGTTCTCAGGGTTATCAGTAATGCAATTCGCTGGGCAAAACCGACTCTTTCGGCCCCATATCCAAAGACACATATGCCCGATGCATTGGAGAAGATTTCTCCGAAAGCCTATAATTTGAACAAGGTGGGAATAATAAAAGAATAAGTCAGAGGCTACGGATCCATGATTATGACGAAGCGGGAAATAAAGAAGATGTTTGCAGTCAGTTGTGAAAACAAGGGCGACTACATTCGTATAATAGTTGAAGGTGAAGGTACCCTGGAGAACAGCATGCAGATTCACCAGGAAATTATCACACTGCTGGGAGATACCGATAAGAAACTCGCGCTGATAGACATTTCACGACTGGTTGGCAGGCTATCCATGGCCGACTCTATAAGAAGGGCGGAAGCCATCCCGCTGGAAATACGGGGCAAAATGGTAAGAACGGCCATGCTGGAAGATCATGAGAACATGGTGTTCGCCTATAAAGAAGAAATGGCGATGGTAAATAGGGGAATAAAAATCAAAATATTTTTTGATTCAGAAAAGGCAATTGAATGGCTTCTTCAGGATGAACATGCTAGAAAGAGCCATGCTGTTGAGACTAAATCTCGTTAAAGTTATTGGTTGTATTTTCTTTTTGTGCTCTATCATTTTGGGTGCCGACAATACTCCAATTCCGGCGAAACAGGGCTGGCGTTTGACATTCTCCGATGAGTTTAACAGGCCGGTCCTTAACGACATGTACTGGTATTCCGCCTACCGTTCCGGCCGTAAAGAGTACTTCAAGCGTATAGGCAAGGAAAGTCGCTGGTATGATTCCAATGCTTGTTATGTCATCGAGAAAGGCATCCTTAAGCTGAGAATTTCCGAGACCATGCCTCTACGTACGGACAAGGGTGCTCGTTGTGTCTCCTCGATCCAGACATCTGACCATCGGTTTGGTGGTACGACGAAAGAATTTCAAGTGCTCGACAAGTTTGCTCAGAAATACGGATGGTTCGAAATCAGATGCAGAATGCCGAAGGGATCGGGGCTTCACAGTGCGTTCTGGCTTTTACAGACCGATCCAACAAAACAGGAATATGCCGAAGATGGACGGCGACGTACTGTCGGTGAAGGAATTGTCGAGATAGATATTTTTGAACAACTTGGGAAGAAATGCGAAAGTAAGATTATCGATTTCAATGTTCATTTTACAAAAACAGGCGCGTATGAATACAAAATGGCATTTGACCCATCAGAAGATTTTCATGTCTGGGCCTTGGAATGGAGCGAGGGAAAGCTGATCTGGTACCTTGACGGCGAAAAGATACGTGCTTACGAAGGTGATACGCCAAAAGAGAAAATGTTCATCCTTCTGGGACTTTACCAGGGGGCTGTACCAGGATGGGTGGGGCCAACAGATCCGAACATGCCTTACCCGCGTGATTATGAGATTGATTACGTACGCGTTTATGCGCGCTGTGATAAGTGAAATATGAAAATATTACTGGATTATGGAACTAAGGGTATTGAAGCGGATATTCCGGATGAGAATCTTCTGACAATTGCACGGCAGAAAGATGAGTCAGTATTGGATAATCCACAGGCTGTACTGAAGCAGTCACTAGCGAAGCCGATCGGTTCAACGCCATTCGAGGATCTTTGCAAAGGGCGTTCAACTGCTTGTATTGTGGTTTCCGACAAGACTCGGCCTGTTCCTAATCAAACTATTCTTCCGCCACTTTTTGAGGCATTGGACGGTTATCATGTCAATACCACCATTCTTGTGGCCTGTGGAATGCATACACCCACAGAGGGCAAAGTTCTTGAAGACATGCTCGGCAGGGACATTGTGTCTAAATACAGGATCGTCAACCATCTTGGCGAAAATGAAGGCGAGCTCAAAAGGCTGGGACTTTCCGGGAATGGGACACCCGTTGTTGTAAATCGTCATTACGTGGAAGCTGATCTCCGTATTGTTACAGGTTTTATCGAACCGCATTTCATGGCCGGCTTTTCCGGGGGCAGGAAGGCGATATGTCCGGGCATTTCCGGTGCAGAGACAATGAAGTATGCCCATTCACCGGAACTAATGGGGGCGCCATGTTCATCTTCAGGTGTCATCACAGGAAATCCATTTCACGAGTTTTCTCTGGAAGTTGCGAAAATGGCACGGGTTGATTTCATGGTTAATGTTACTCTGCGTCGCGATAAGAAGATTACAGGGATTTTTGCCGGTGATCTTGAGAAGGCCCATGCAGAAGGTGTTGCTTTCTGTAATAAGCAGGCGCGAGTGGCGCTGCCTGCCGAAGCGGATATTGTGCTGACTACGAATGCGGGCTATCCGCTTGACCAGGATTTCTATCAGACAGTCAAAGGAATGGTTTCTGCGCTTCCTGCAGTAAAGAGGGGCGGGACAATC
>MHBM01000139.1 GCA_001804885.1 Lentisphaerae bacterium RIFOXYA12_FULL_48_11 | reverse complement strand
TTACAGGTACCCTTGCAATCACCGGCGGTATTGTGAACCTGGTGGGTACATATGCCGGCACCTACATTACTTTCCATTCCAATAGCTTGCCGGCAAATTTGATTATCAGAAACCCTGTTGCTCTTTCAAGTACCACTAATATTTTGAATCATGGCGGCACTATTACCCTTGCGATTGATTCCGCTCTTGCCAATTCGGCAGCAATGACTGTCGGACGTTCCGTCTGGAATGATGGTCCAATCAATCTGGTTATTGATCGGGCCACGCCGGGGGATGGCGTCAATCACACATTCGGGAGGCTGATCCCATGGGATAAGGGCATTATTAATGTCAGCTGCGGATCCAACACCTGCGGTACGGCCCCCGTTGTCACATTCAATTTTGTGACTAACTTCGGATCGTTTAATAATGCCGTGATTGGAAGGATGGTTCCTGTGGGCGTGAACCTGCGGCTTGGTGACATGGCGCCAATGGCGGCCACTGTAAACGATTCTTTTGTGCAACGTTTTGAGTTGGACGGTACTTCGCCGGACAACCAGATTACAGGTGTCATTGGCGATAACGACAACAACAACGGTGTTTACACCAACTGGACATCAATTATTAAGCAGAATACGAGCACATGGATATTGAGTGGCACCAATACGTATAAGGGTGTGACAAGGATTAGCGGTGGAAAACTTGTGGGAGTAACAGGTGGTTCCTGTGCAAGCAGCACTGTAACCGTTGATAATGTGGCCGGCATTCTGGGAATCATGATAACCAACAGCACTAAACAATGGACATGCGCAGCGCTGACGATCAGCGCAGCAGGTCGGCTGGATTTCGACTTTGGTGGGAGTATCCAGCCAGGCGTTGCTTTTGCGCCGCTGCAAGTAACAAACAATGTTGCTTTCACGGTAACGCCGGTTGTTACTTGCAGTGGAAGCACAAATCTTGTTGCCGGGGATTATCCGCTCATGACTTGGATAAGCAGGTCTGGTACAGTTCCGACCAATGCAGTTTTGCCGCCGCATGTTACCGGCGGAATTCTAACGATCAGTAATACGACTTTGAATCTCAATATTGTTACAAATACCATGCCGCTGACCTGGACCAATGCAGGGGTGGGCATGTGGGATACTGCCAGCTTCAGTTGGAAAGATTCTGCCGGGACTTCCGAGAAATACCAGGAAACGCTTGTTTCGGGGGATGTTGTAGTCTTTGATGATACGCCCGGGATGGGAGCTTCTACTGTTACTTTGAATACAGCGGTTGTTCCGGCGAATGTCACCATTAACAGTACAAACAGGAATTATATTGTAACAGGTACAGGCCGGATCACAGGTGCGACAGGTTTGACAAAGAATGGAGCCGGAACTTTTACTTTAACCACAACCAATGATTATTCAGGAGTAACGATGATTAATGGGGGTACCCTGGCCATGGGAGGGAGTGGGTGTCTTTATGGTGGAACAGGCAGGGGAGCTATTACAAACGACGGTTTGTTTGTTTATGGGAGTGCGGCAACGCAGACTTTTTACACTGCCGTGGCTGGGACAGGTTCAGTAATCTGTACAGGGGGCGGTACATTGATATTTGCAGCAGCAAGTACTTATACCGGTGATACAAAGGTTTATGGCGGGATGGTGCAGTTCAACCAGCCGAGCCTGGCATCAGGAGCGGATGTTTATGTGAATACGGGTGGCAAACTAAATCTGAATTTCAGTGGTAGCAATACAATAAGATATCTGCATATCAATGGCGGGACATCTATCAAGGGCACGTATGGCGCAGCTGGATCGGGCGCGGAGATTATACGGGATGATATCTTCATTGGCAGTGGAGTTCTTGATGTGTCGAGGGGTGATCCTGGTACGGTTATTCGTGTTCACTAGAGCAGTTTCAATAATTCTGTAGCCGTTTTGGCTGCTGCATTGCGCATGGTCAGAGTCACGCTGCATCGAAATAGCCCGACTATTCCTGCTTCGTGTTTCTTGACCATGCGCAATTCGCTACACCCCTCCGGCTACAGTATTATTTCAACCGCTCCAGCGTTCTTACGGTAGAATTCAGTCATATCTGTTAAATAATCAGTCATATCTGCTATTTGTAAAACCACATTGCAGTGTTAGCCTATTACAATTCTGAACGTTGAGTATTTTTCTTGCATGACAGTCTGGTTGAAAATCGAAAACGTATTTCCTGTTAACAATCCCTACGGCAGTTCTGTAGGTGAAAAAGGCAAGTACTGGAGGATTCGCAAATGAAACTTGGCAAAATGACAAGGCGCAGTTTTCTGAAGGGAACAATGCTCGGTGCGGGTGGCAGTCTGGCGTTTCCTTGTTTCGTTCCCGGTTCGGCTCTTGGTGCCGAAGAGAAAGTGGCGGCGAATAGCAGGATCAATCTGGCATGTGTTGGGGTTGGTGGCATGGGGACCGGGAATCTCAGGGCGTTTCTTAACGATGAACGTGTTCACGTTACAGCGATCTGTGATGTGGATGACAATCACAGGAAGAGAGCGCTCGATATAGCGAAGCTAAAGGAGGATGCGGGTTACAGAGACTTTCGCGAGGTAATGGCTCGCAAGGATATTGATGCTGTGATGGTTGCCACACCGGACCATTGGCACTCATTGGTCACCGTGGCGGCATGCCGGGCAGGCAAGGATGTTTACTGCGAAAAACCGCTTGCTGCCAGTATAGGCGAGGGCAGGTTCGTCAGTGACCTGGTGAAGAAGGAAAAGCGTGTTCTGCAATGTGGGACATGGCGCAGGTCGGGTATATATGTACGCATGGCCTGCGAATGGATCCGTAACGGATACATAGGAGATTTGAAGGAAATCGAGGTTGGTGTTCCGGGCCGGTTCGCTATTCGTGATGGATACACGGGGCTTGAGGCGCCTGTAGCTGTTCCAAAGGATTTTGATTATGAAATGTGGCTTGGACCTGCTCCTGAGGCACCGTATACGCCTGCGCGCTGTCATTTCAACTTTCGCTGGATTCTTGATTACTCTCCGGGCTACATAACCGACTGGGGCGCTCATTTCATCGATGTTGCGCAATGGGGTAATAATTCTGATGATACTGCTCCGGTGTCTGTAAAGGCATCGGAAGTAAAGTTCCGTGATAAGGGAATTTATAATGCGCCAGAGGAATTTCGTGTTGAATATCAGTACGGAAATGGCGTGCGCATGACTATGATCTCTACAACTGACGGTAAGAAATATGGTACGAAATTTATCGGGACCAAGGGCTGGATTTTCTCCGAGAATACCACATTGATTACCGAGCCTGCCGAGTTACGCCGCACCAAGATTAAGGAAAATGAGATACATCTGTACGAGTCTAAAAACCATCACCGAAACTTTATTGACTGTGTTCTGTCCCGCAAAGAGACCGCCGCACCGGCCGAGGCTGCGCATCGTGCGGCCAGCTGCTGTCACCTTGGGACGATTGCCACGCTTCTGAAACGTGAGCTCAAGTTCGACCCCAAGACTGAGACATTCCCTGGTGACGAAGAGGCCAACAAGCTGGTCATGAGGTCAATGAGGGAGAAGTGGCGCCTGGATGCGTGATTGGTGGTTAATGCCTGCCAAGTTTCATTAAAGTTCCATTAAAGGGCAAGTAGTGAGAATAGGCTGTGTATTTCTTGCTGGTCCGGCTACTATCTTTCAATGACTAGCTATCGGGAATTGTTCAAGGAGTTTGGGGTCCGGCTGATTGTTGCATTTGGCTGTATGCTGGCTGGTGTTGTTGCTGGTGCCATTATCGGCGGAGGGTGGGGAGTGCTTGCAGCTTTGCCTTTCGTTTTTGTAGGGACTCTTGTGGTGGTTCCATCGATAACATCAATATTGGCGCAGCCTTTCTCGTCGCTTCTTTATCCGTCGAAACATTTGGATCACACGATGCCAATGTACAGTATTCCACAATCAAAACGCGCAAAGGGGTTGTACGAAGAGGCAATTGCCGGTTATGAGAAAATAGCCGTTGAATATCCTGATGAAGTGAAGCCTTATATTGAGATGGTTACTATTGCGATTATGGACCTTCGTAACGTTGAACAGGCAAAGTCTTTTCTTGGTCGCGGGATGGTGCTGCTCAAGGATGAATCTGCCAGGAAGGTTCTTCAGGAATCCTATAATGCGGTTATCACGAGGCTTGAAGTAAAGCCTGAGTGGTTGAGAGAGCAGGAGAGCCGCACAATAGTTCCTGAAAAAGTGGAACGGACCCTGCCTGTTGAAGAACCGGATGGCCTTACAAAACGGCGCTACCATCCCGGCGGATATATGCAGGATAACAAGGATGGCTTTGTTGATGACAGGAAAACAATTGCCAGGAAACATTAAGCGGGTCGAATCCCGACCCGTTTAATATCAAATCACTCGCCAGGATGTCCCGTGCCCCTGGCCGGGCTCGGGCTAGGCGGGCAGGCTTGCCGCGGGGAGTTTCACTTTCTTTCAATGTTTTGATGCAATAGAATGCAACGAATTCCGTTATCTTAAGGTAAGTGGAGGAATATAAGATATGGGGGCTTTTTCGCGTCGTGATTTCCTGAAGACAGTCGGATTGGGGCTTGGAGCTTTTTGCTTTCCTGGAGCTGGCGGTAAGTCGCCGGTATTTGGTGCTGAAAATTCAGCCGAACGTCCGAATATCATCGTAATATTGTCTGATGACATGGGGTTTTCTGATATCGGCTGTTACGGAGGAGAAATCTCAACTCCCAACCTGGATAAGCTGGCTGAAAATGGATTACGCTTCAAGCAGTTCTACAATACAGCCAGATGTTGTCCTACGCGGGCCTGTCTCCTGACCGGGCTTTATCCGCACCAGGCAGCTGTCGGGCATATGATGGAGAATAAGGGGCTGGATGGTTTTCAAGGTGAGCTTAGCAGTAAGGCTGTTACGATAGCGGAGGCGCTCAAGCCTGCAGGCTATAGTACTTACTGTGTTGGTAAATGGCATGTGACGACCAATCCTGACAAACATAACTGGCCGTTGCAGCGCGGGTTTGATCGTTTTTATGGTACCATTCACGGTGCGGGTAGTTTCTTTGATCCTAACACTCTGACCAGAGACAATGCCTTTATCAGTCCCTATGCCGATCCCGAATACAAACCAGATTCATATTACTACACAGATGCCATCGGAGATCACGGGGTGCGCTTCATAGCCGACCATTGCAAGAGTAATAAAGATAAACCGTTCTTCATGTACGTTGCCTTTACTGCAGCACACTGGCCGATGCATGCGCTGGAAAACGATATCGCAAAATACAAGGGACGGTACGATGCCGGTTATGGCCCGATACGTAAGGCCCGGTGTGAGGGTGCTAAGAAACTTGGCCTTGTAAAGGAGGGGTGGGAACTTTCTGAACAAGCTGAAGGCTGGGACTCTGTCGAGGACAAGGCGTGGGAGTCACGATGCATGGAAGTTTATGCCGCGATGATTTCCGCAATGGATCGCAATGTGGGCAAGCTTGTTGATCAGTTGCGCAGTACCGGGCAGTTGGACAACACGTTGGTATTCTTTCTCCAGGACAACGGGGCCTGTGCAGAGTTGCTTGGACGCGGAAACCCTGAGGCCCCGCGGGCCGATCATCCCACGTTACCGCCACTTGCGGCAGATTATCTGCAGCCGGATATGCGACCCAGGCAAACACGAGATGGCCATCCGGTACGCTCTGGAAGAGGCGTGATGCCCGGAGGGGAGGACACCTGGGTGGCTTATGGCCGTGGATGGGCTAATGTGTCAAACACGCCGTTCAGGGAGTACAAGCATTGGGTCCACGAGGGCGGGATTTCCACACCCCTAATTGCGCATTGGCCTGGAAGAATAAAGCGCAAGGGTGTGCTTGAGCAGCAGCCGGGGCATCTGATTGATGTCATGGCCACCTGTGTTGACGTGGCTGGCGTAAAATATCCTGCCGAATTTGGCGGGCAGAAAATCAAGCCCATGGAGGGTTGCAGTCTTGTCCCGGCATTTGATGGCAAACCGATCGAACGCAAGAATCCTCTTTTCTGGGAACATGAAGGAAATCGCGCGATACGGACTGCCGACCAGTGGAAACTTGTTGCGAAAGGTCCGCAGGGTAACTGGGAACTTTACAACATGGAAAAGGATCGAACGGAGATGCATGATCTTGCAGGCGAAATGCCGGACAAGGTTAAAGAGATGGCTTCCATGTGGGAAGATTTTGCAAAGCGTGCGGATGCAGTTCCATGGCCATGGGGAAAGCCGTACGGGGAAGATAAGAAGCCTGGCAAGGGAGAAAAGAAAAATAAAAAGAAACGGTAGTATTTTTAAGTTGGATAAGTACAGTAAGGCGGTTCCAGTCTTTCATATACGAGGTGCTTTATGAGGTTGTTTGGGTTGACTGTTCTTGCAGTTGTTGTTTCGTCGGCAGTAATGGCTGCTGATAAAAATCCGGTCGGGAAGCCGTATGTTTACAAGAAAGCCGGAGAGAGGGAACTGAAACTTTATGTTGTGACTCCAGATGATCACAAGGCGACTGATAAAAGACCGGCAATGGTTTTCTTTCACGGTGGCGGCTTTGTGGGCGGCAGTCCTTCGCAGTTCAATGAGCAGGCAAAATATCTCGCGTCACGAGGAATGGTTGTTGCGCTTGTTGAATACCGTTTTGTTTCAAAGAAGAAAGCGATGGAGTTACCGATCGTTTGTGTGCAGGATGCTAAATCTGCGATGAGATGGGTACGCAGTCATGCAGGTGAGCTTGGGATTGACCCCGGCAAAATAGCTGCAGGGGGAGGATCGGCAGGCGGGCATCTGGCGGCAGCTGCGGGACTGATTGATGGTCAGGACGATCCACAGGATGATCTTAAGGTTTCGTCAAGACCCTGCGCGCTGGCTTTGTTCAATCCGGCTCTTGATCTTACACAGTTTTCAAAGACCGGCGGACCTTTTGCCGAGCAGGCCAAAGTGCTGTCACCTTTGTATGCGGCCAGCCAGGATGATCCGCCGGCAATTGTTTTTTTTGGCTCCGATGATAGCCTTGGTAAATGCGTGAATGATTTCAAAGAGCGAATGGAAAAAGCCGGGGTTCGTTGTGAGGTGCGCATCTACGAGGGGCAGAAACACGGTTTCTTTAATTATGGCAGAAATGACAACAAGTATTATACTGAAACACTGCTGGAACTTGACAAGTTTCTGGCTTCGACCGGTTTGCTAAGCGGACTACCGACGATTAAGAATTAGGGGGACATATATGATAACAAGGCGCAACTTTGTGAAGAGTATCGGTTTGGGCTCTGCTGCTGTTTTGTTCAGCAGAGACATGAGCGCAGCAGATACGCCGGCGAAAAGACCTAACATTATCTATATCATGTCCGATGATCATGCCGCACATGCAATCAGTGCATATGGCAGCAGGATCAACCAGACTCCTAATATTGACCGGCTTGCCAGAGAAGGAGTCAGATTCGACCACTGTTATGCTGTAAATTCTATTTGCACGCCGAGCAGGGCGACGATTATTACCGGCAAGTATAGTCACATCAATGGTGTGCCGGTTTTCAACAAGTTTGACGGATCCCAGCCCACGGTTGCAAAATACATGCAGGCCGCGGGCTACCATACCGGCATGTTCGGGAAGTGGCATCTGGGCAGCGATCCGACAGGCTTTGACAAGTGGACCATCCTGCCTGGTCAGGGTGTTTACCACAACCCGTCTTTCTTCGGGCCTGAAGGCCAGCGTGAGATTAGCGGTTATGTAACGGACATCATTACGGATCTTTCAATGGAGTTTATAAAGAGCCGTCCTTCGGACAAACCGTTTTTCCTGATGTGTCACCATAAGGCGCCGCACCGCAACTGGGAGCCGGATGAAAAACACAAGTCAATGTTTGTAGATAAACATATTCCGGAGCCTGAAACGCTTTACGATGATTACGCCGGACGTACAGATGCATTAAGGGAGAACCAGCAGAAGGTCTTTGATGATCTCACGAGGCGTGACTTGAAGCTCGAACCGCCGGCTGACCTCAAGGGCCCAGAGCGGAACAAGTGGTTGAGTGTGAAGCCTGTGGAAGTTGAAATTGAAGTAAATGGGCAGAAGAAAAAAATAACCGGCAACGAACTGAACAAGTGGAAATACCAGCGCTACCAGCAGGATTACCTGGCCTGTATTCAATCCGTAGATGACAATGTCGGTCGGCTCCTTGACTTCCTGGACAAGGAGGGACTGAAGGATAATACGATTGTAATATATACCAGTGACCAGGGATTCTTCCTTGGTGATCACGGTATGTACGACAAGCGGTTCATGTACGAGGAATCCATCAAGATGCCATTCCTGGTACGATGGCCGGGCGTTGCAAAGGCTGGAGCCGTCCAGGATGCGCTTGCGATCAATCCGGATTTTGCGCCGACATTCATGGATGCGGCCGGCCTGTCTGTTCCTTCTGATATGCAGGGAAGGAGCCTGAAGCCGCTTATGGGCGGTGAACGTCCCGCAGACTGGCGCAAGAGCTTTTATTACCGCTACTATCACGATCCGGGCGACCATAATACCCGTGCCCATTACGGTGTCCGTACGGAGACTCACAAGCTGATCTATTTCTGGAAAAAGGACCAGTGGGAGATGTATGATCTGCAGAAGGATCCGGAAGAACTAAAAAATATCTGCAATGATCCTGCTCGGAAGGAAGTTGTGGAAAAACTGAAAGCAGAACTCTACCGTTTGAAGAAGGAAGTTAAGGACGACGACCAGTTTGCTGATGCCCAGCCGCCGCACAGTGTTGATCCGATCCGTCCAAAACCTGTGAAAAAAAGTGTAGAGAAGAAATAAGATAGAGGAGGAACATCCTGTGAATCTTTCGCGTAGGAGTTTTATCTCTGTTATGGCTTCCGGTGCTGCGGTTGCGGCCTTTGTCCCGAATGGAATGTTTGCTGCTGATGCGCCGGGCAAAAAACGTCCGAACATTATCTGGCTGATTGCAGAGGATTTTGGCCGGCATCTCGGCTGTTATGGCACAAAGGAAGTCTTTACGCCAAATCTTGATAAACTTGCCACAGAAGGTGTCCGTTACACGAAGTTCTTCACAACGGCGCCTGTCTGTTCTCCCAGTCGATCTGCTTTTATGACAGGGATGTATGCCACAACTATAGGTGCGCATCAGCACAGATCGCATCGTGATGATGGCTACAAACTGCCGGAAGGCGTGCGGGTGTTGAGTGACATGATGCGTGGGGCCGGTTATTACACTGCAAACATCAGGAAATTCCCTGATGGGGTTGATTTCAAAGGCACAGGGAAAACAGATTGGAATTTCACTTATGAAGGCAAGCCTTTTGATTCTGACAATTGGAATGATTTGAAGCAGAATCAGCCATTCTATGCACAGGTGAATTTCAGTGAAACGCACAGGAAGTTTCACGGGCCTAAAAAAGCCGACCCGGCTAAAGTGGAGATTCCGCCTTATTACCCGGATCACCTGGTTACGCGTGAAGATTGGGCGGCTTACCTTGATGATGCCAGTGAACTTGATCGAAAGATCGGGTTGGTTCTGAAACAGCTGGAGTCTGACGGGCTGGCTGACAACACGGTTGTTGTTTTCTTCGGGGACAACGGGCAGGCCCATGTGCGGGGTAAGCAGTTCTGTTATGACAGTGGTTTGCATGTCCCGATGATTATCCGCTGGCCTAAGGATTTTCCGGCTCCGAAGCAGATAAAGCAGGGGTTCGTGGATGACAGGCTTTTAGCGTCCATTGATCTTGCTCCGACCATGCTTGCTGTTGCCGGAGGTCCGAAACCTGAGAAGACGGAAGGAATAGTTTTCCTTGGTGATAATGCGGCTCCTTCGAGGGAATATGTTTTTGGTGCGCGTGATCGCTGTGATGAGACAGCCACGCGTATACGCACTGTTCGTGATGCGCGTTACCGTTACATCCGCAACTTCACTCCCGATCTGCCCTTGCTTGCTCCCAATGCTTACAAGGAGCGGAGCTATCCGGTGTGGAATCTTATCAAGCAATTGCATGCTGAAGGCAAGTTGACGCCGGTCCAGGCTGCTCTTGCTGCTCCAGTAATGGCGCCTGAGGAGCTCTTTGACCTCGACCAGGATCCGTACGAGATCAACAACCTCGTGAAATCTGAAAAGCCGGAACATCAGGAAGCGTTGAAGCGTCTCAGGGTTGTACTGGAGAAGTGGATCGAAGGGTCGGGTGACCAGGGGCGTATACCTGAGCCGCAAGAAATTGCAGCTGCAGAAGGGCGTACCAGGCCGGAGCCTCCAAAAGAAAAGAAGAAGAGGAGGAACAAATGAGAGTTACAGGAGAAATTGATTCGACCAGATGAGGGCTGTTCATGTTGGAATGGATGACCATGGACTTTGATCAGATGCCATTGCCGACGCCTCTTGGGATTAAAGGAGCTGTTGGCAAGTAAAGGAAAGGGAGAAAACATGAAAAGCAGGGTATCAAGGAGACATTTTTTAAAAGTATCGGGAATGAGCGCAGCTTTTGCGGCTATGCCTGGATGTATGTCCAACGCTCAGGATTTTAAAAGAACAAAAAAACTGAACATCCTCTTTTGCTTTGCCGATGACTGGGGCCGTTACGCTGGAGCCTATTCCGGTCTTGATGGCAGGCCCACAATAAGCGATGTCGTTAAGACGCCGAACATTGACCGGATTGCGTGTGAAGGTGTTCTTTTCCGGAATGCGTTTGTGACTGCACCCAGCTGTACGCCATGCCGCAGTTCCCTGTTGTCCGGCCAGTATTTCTTCCGTACAGGACTTGGTGCTATTCTGAATGGTGCGGTTTGGGATCCGGCGATTCCTGTATATCCGCTCATGTTGCGAGACTCGGGTTATCATATCGGAAAGAGTTATAAAGTCTGGAGTCCAGGAACGCCGGCTGATGCACCATATGGCGAAAAGCAATATGCTTATGAAAAAGCCGGTCGTGATTTCTGCGATTTCTCGGAGAATGCGACGAAGCTGGTAAAAGGCGGCATGACTTTTGAAGCGGCAAAGGAAAAAATTCTGGGCCAGATTCAAAAGAATTTTGAAGACTTTATCGCCGATCGCAAGCCGGAACAGCCTTTCTGTTACTGGTTTGGTCCCACGTTGACTCATCGTAAGTTTGAAAAGGGGTCAGGCAAGGCGTTGTGGGGGATTGAGCCGGATTCCGTAAAGGGAAAATTGCCGAAATTCATGCCGGATGTCCCCGAAGTGCGTGCAGATTACA
>MHBM01000138.1 GCA_001804885.1 Lentisphaerae bacterium RIFOXYA12_FULL_48_11 | reverse complement strand
TCTATTCGCCAGACAAAAGAATACTCCCTATTAAGTTTCTTGGCTAGTTGTCGTTGAGTTAGACCCGCCTTCTCTCTCATTGCAACTAATTCCGCCATTACTTTCTCATAAGCAGGCGTGTGAACTGATTTAGTCATGAACACATTATGCAGTCAGTACCGGCTTGCATCCAAATTGCGTTCAGAGTAGTATAAAAATCTAAGGTCTTCGTGGGGGCGTGGTGGAGGAATGAATATAACTTGCCCAAAATGTAAGGTAAATCTTGAGTTAGAAGGTAGTTCTCAAGAATGGGATGGTCAAACCGTCCAATGCCCTGAATGCAAGGTTTCTCTGAGAATTCCTAAGAAATCCATTGGCAGGAAAAGCATCAAACCTGATTCTAATGTTAACGTTCCTTCTGTTCGTTCTGCAATGTCTGATTCCTTACCAGAGAAATCAGCTTTAGATACAAAGAGATGTCCTTACTGTGCTGAGGAAATAAAAGTTGAAGCTATCAAGTGCAAGCATTGCGGATCTGATTTATTAGAAAGAAAGGAACAGACCCTAAAGAATTCAGAAACCCTTGGAGTTATTCTTCTCTGTCTGCCTATATGTGCCGGTTTCTTATTCTGGTTCTGGATTAATAACACTAGTAATCCGGTTCCTCTACTTAATGCAGTCGTCGTCTTTACAGTGCTTCTTACTTCCATCCTCATCGCAGTTGAATCTAATTCAGTTGGTGCGGGTTCAGCTCAGGACATAGCACCTAATGGAAAGAAAAGAGAGGGTCCGGTTGCTTGGTTCTTCTCTGGTATTCTCTTGTGGGCTCTCGCTTTTCCCATGTGGATGTATCGGCGTTCAAATTATGGGCTCAAGAATCTATGTCTGGGTGCGATTGGTGCGTTACTTATATTCTATGGCGGCTTCATCTTTTGTATTCTGCCCAGATCTGTTGTAAATACAGTGCCATCAATCACAGAATCAACGCCACAAACAGAAGCATTTGATCCAGTTGGGAATTTCACAAAAGGCGGATACAAGAATGTGGTTAAGCTAGATGTCCCGCCTAATGACATTCTTGGGGATATGGTTGGGCTAGTAGAAAGAAATGCAAACGATAATAACCCAGACCACGGAATACTTCTTAATGGGAACATTATCGGAGCAATAAGAAATACGGAGATGGAATTATATGGCGTCAAAGAATCCATTGAATTGATTATCAGTGCTGTTATGCCGGGCGAAACAGGGGATCCGGTAACAATAATTAGAACTGCCAGCCGTATGTATGTTTTCAGAAGATTACAGGAAAATGCAGTTGAAGGTGCAAGCTGGCTAATGGAGGTTGTAAAAAATGATGGTTCTGCTCATCAGCAATACTTTCTTAAAGGCAAAGATGTGGTGACGACGGCACAGGCTGCTAAGACGATAACATCTCAAGCTGATTCATCGACTTTAGAATTGCCTAAGGTAGAAGTTCGGAAAATAGATGCAGAAGCTCAGTATAACTTGGCAGTGTGCTATTACAAAGGCGATGGTGTCGAAAAAGATCCAGTAAAGGCTCTTGAATTGTTGATGAAGGCTGCTGAACGAGGAAATGCAGGAGCTCAAGGTGGTTTGGGGATTATTTATGCTTCTGGCGATGGCGTTGAGAAAAATCAAGTTAAAGCCATTGAATGGTATACCAAGGCAGCAATACAAGGAAATGCAGTAGCTCAATCGTTATTAGCGGCTTGTTATGCTACCGGCGATGGTGTTGCGAAGAATAAAGCTAAAGCCGTTGAATGGTATACCAAGGCAGCGGAGCGGGGACGTCCGGAAGCTCAGTGTTGGTTGGGATTATTTTATGCTACCGGTGATGGCGTTGAGAAAAACATGGAAAAGGCCGTCGAATGGTGGACTAAAGCTGCTGAACAGGGGGATGCAAACGCTAAGGAAAATTTAGCAACGCTTAGAACAACCGAAAATAAATCGTATGTGGATGATATCGTAGCAAGAGGAGCAAAGAAGAGTCCGCCCGACAAAGATGCCGCAGAAACATTACTTGCGACAGTAGCGGATGCACTTGTGAATACAATGATTCAAGATGGGCAGCTTATTGGAGCAAGAAGGACAGGAATAGTAATTCAATATATAAAAGGTAGACAAGACGTAGACGCCAATGCAATTGTTGGTTACGAGTTTACTTTTCGAACTCGGGCAGGGTTTGAGCGTGTAAATCCCAAAGGTTATATCTTCTTATATCACGATCCTAGAAAGCAGGATTGGTTTAAATCACGCACTAACATCGATGGTTCACCTATGCTTTGACAGTCCTGAATCTTTTCCCCTCGGCACCTCGCTTCCTATATGGTAATCTCAGCCCGGTAAGGCGTTTGTGAATGGGGTCGGCTCATTCACAGCCTGTTTAATTAAACGAACATCTTACTGGACGGAGAATGCCATTATGAAAACATCGAAAAACAACGAGAATACGCCCCCTGAAAATAGGACGTTAAATTTGACAGGGAAGAAATGCCTGATTTACGCCAGAACCTCAACTGCCGACCAAGAGAATTCCAATCAGGTCGCCCAGCTTCAGGAATACGCTCACAAACAGGGGTGGACGGTCATAATTACTCTCATGTGAGCCGATGCCGAGAGACGGGAATTATACGTCTGCCAAAACTATTATTTCTGGAATCTTTACTTTTGTAGATTTGTTCAACAAAGATTACCACCCTATATTGCGAACGATATAAAACTTGGTCGCTTGTATTGTCCGTTCGTACGTAATAATATATTTTTTGTGAACAGGACTGAACATTCTATTCTAAATCTGGTTACCTTTGCTAATGAGAAGCAATTGCGAGATAGTCTTTTAATGCATCACCTTCCATCTTTTACAGGTACTACGACTTTTGTTAGGCGGGAAGTCCCCATGGGAGAGGTGATACCCGACATTATTTACGTAGGATTTCGTTCACCTCCGAAACATTCTATGTGGTCAAGAAAGTGGACATTCCGACATTCATTCGTTCTGTCTCTTGTCAGACATCGACATCGTTTACATAAAGAGACTATAGCTTGCCTATGTTACGAAACCGAAGAACGTATTTCCTCTTTGCTGATCGACCTGCAAAGAAGTGGTGCAATCGTGCAAAATAGTAACGGATCATATAGCCTTTCTCGAGACATGTCCCACATCAAAGCTTGTGTCGTTGCGGTAGAGACTAAGCTAAGGAGATGGCGTGATGCACTTGAACAAGCGAAGATGTATCGCCGGTTTGCAGACGAGAGTATTGTTGTCATGGCTGCTGTCTACGTCCCAAAACAAAAGGATGATTTGAGTCTTTTTCGTAAGGCAGGGGTTGGTCTTTGTGCTGCTACCCCAAAAGGTGTTTGTTGGGTTATAAAACCGAAGAATTCTTGTCCAATGGGTGCCGAAAGAGAATACCTTATTGGCTCTGCGGCCCGAGGTGGTCAGACGTTATGGTCTTGTCTGAAGAGTCTAAAAGCTTCTCGCCAAGCTGTGACATGACGAGTGTTTGTCTTTCCGCTAGAGCCAAGCGTCCGTTCAATAAGAAGAGCCTTGTTTTCGGCAACTCTTAGCCATTCCTCGGTAAAATCTAGTCTTTCTTTCTCGCTCAACTTACTAAGGGTAGTTTCCGCTGCTATACAAGAAAGAAGATAGTGTTCCGATGCTGATGTAATATTCGATTGACGATAATTCCACGCTGGTACGCTGTTTGCTGATCTACCTGCAGCTGCTGCACGAATTAGACCTTCGCTAGCCGACGTGATATCCTGAATGCTAGGGAGAAGACCTGCAGACACTAGGTTGTCAAAGTCATTTTCTAGATGGATGTCGAGTGATGTTGGGAAACTCCAATAACTGGGATATGATCGTCCTCCAGCCAACTTATCGGCAAGACGCAGACGATGAAGACTTTTGTACCATCCGTCTGCCCACATTGAAGCACCAACGGACTCGCATACAAGACCGAACATTCCCATGAAGTTTACAATGACACGCAGTCCGGCGTTGATGGAAAAAAGATGAACTAAGCGAAGAACGGAAGCAAGAACTCTACTGTTGCTACAATGCCGTGTTTCTAATGATTCCGATCCTTGTTCAAGAACAATGTAAACCCCGTCCAGCTTGCGAGCACTCACGGCGTCGCTTACAAGATCAAGAAAAGAGTTCTGTAAAGGATTTGTATACCGCCCACATATATCTGCTATAGCAACTGTTGCAAACAATGGAGTATGAAAATCTCTGAGCTCGGCAACATAGTCGGTTGCGGCGTCAATCCAGATCAATTCATTACCATAGTTTGCCACAGGGTCGCTCGTCAATGGACTAGGGATAATTACGCACTCGCATCCTAATTTAATCTGAAAGTCTATGCATTCCTTTACCGCTTTGCTAATCACGTTTGGGTCCGATGGAGGATTTCGTGGCCATATTTGTTGGATGTTGCTATTTGATTCTTTTCGCCAGCTAGCTTGTGTCTGTTCACTACTATCAAAGGTCTTAAGACCTTTGACGCCAAACCATGGATAACTAGACAATGTGGTGCAATGTTTGGGTGACTGAGCAGGGTCTAATCCAGCAAGGTATAGCTGGGGATCAAATACTCTTTTCGACAAGAATTTGTTCTTCTGTGGTCGGCGACGTACTAGTTGGTGAAGTGGCATAGCACTGCACAATATTAAACCTCCTTCGCTTGGAATAGAGCTAGTAGAGGGGAACTTGTAGCCAACATTTATATAGAACGACATAAATCCTCCTATTCTTTTAAAGCGTGATTGATTAACAATTGCAATATAACAGGTGGTGGTGGTCGTTTCGTCGGATGAGGGTCCAACAAAGCACGAAGAAGATCAACATGTTCCCAACCACTGATCGGTGAGGGAAGTCGATCATGTAATTGGAGATCTACTAGTTTTGCTTGATCACGTCCACTTGGGTGCCGCTGCAAGGATGCTTCAATCAACACAATGCCCAGCGCAAAAAGGTCTGATTTACATGTCAGTTGTTGTATACACTTCATTTGTTCTGGTGACATATATCCCCTTGTTCCCCAAGTTGTCCCTAAAGATGTCAAACAAGATTGATCAATATGCCGTGCTATTCCGAGATCGATAACGCTCGCACGACCATTAAGATGAATAATTATGTTGCTTGGCTTAAGATCACGGTGAACGATGCGAGTTTTCCACATTTCTTCAATTGCCAACGTACAGTCAAAAGCTAAAACGCTTATTTCATTAAGAGTTAATGGTCGATTCATTAATGTCTGGTCAAGCGATTGTCCTTCCAGAAGTGATGTTGCAACGACTGGTAATGATGTACCGTCAACTGTGATATAATCAGACCATAGAAGGGAAACGATGGTTCGACATCGTAAAGTTCGCAAAGCCTTTACTTCCCGTTCAATTCTTTTCTCGACGACGCCGGGAAAATAAACTTTTATTGCGGCTGGCTCGCCATTAACCTTCCCTCTGAAGACAATACCTTGTCCGCCCGAATTGAGATGTCCCTCAATAATCACATTGCTAGGTAACAGACCTGCCACATTACCGTCATGCCTTAACCAACCCTTTAGCTCTTCGGGACTCATGCTGCCCTCCCAATTTGCATAGCTATCACATCTAGGAGATGCAATGAAAGTAGAAAGCGTAGAATAGGCTAATTTTGACAATGAATAAGACAAACGTATCAGGAATAAAGAACATATTGGAGACATTATCTCTGAGGGGTCGTCACGTAAGGATTCTTGAGCAGTAGTAAGGGGAATGCAAGAAATTCACGGCAAAACTTCACACTCAAATGGAAAGTTCTGCTGATAATTCCTTCATCTTCCTTAAAATCTCTAGCATCGCCATCGTATCTTGCCCACAATATTCCTCAAGGTTATCTAATATCGCCTGCTTGTCTGTTACTTCGCCATTTAGAATATTCATAAACTGTTGGCTTGCTTCATTACCATCCTGAATTTCTAATGAACTGTAATCTTGTCCTGTTAGAGTTGGTAATACATCCTTGAGAGAACAACTACCTTTTTGAGCGGGGTGGTAAATATGAAATGCTCTGAAGGGTTGTAAGAGATCTACAAAGCGTTCCAGTATTTTGCCCAGCCACTTCTGATATTTTGGGAATGTCGTTACTGCCTGCTTAATAATCATCATTTCAAATGGGGAATGGTAGGCTAAAATATTTCCTTTGTTTCCCAATAGTGACTGTAGGCGTTCAAGTAGCTCTAGCCTTGGATCTCCTTCAGTGTTCCATATCCAAGACAAGTGCTTAGGTTCTTTTGTCAGGTGTTTCTCAATTACGTGCAGGGAGAATTGAAATGGGATGGCTTGATACGGGCTACTATTGTCAATTAACGGTATAGGGCTGCTAAACGTCTCAAAATCTAAGAAATATAGGGGGTATTGTAATCGATTGGAGAATTCTTTTATAGCCTTCTTGTCTAAATATACTTCCCCGGTCGTCTCTGTTTTAACCTGTATTTTCTGTAATTTTGTAAGCGGATAATCTTTGGGTATAGAAGAATGAATTTGCCCGGCAGCGAGAATAACAGCGACGAGGCGTTCTGGGCTGAGATTAAGAAAATACCTGCTAACATTCGGAAGGAGGTTCTCAAGTCTCGAAAGCCTCCGATTGTGTTTGTTAAGTGTCATACGGGAGAGGGTCCCAACCGGTCGATATATTCTGTTCTTTTGTTTGGTAAGAATAAAAAGCGAAAGGAAGATGATACCTATATATGGGAAGACACACAGAACACCAAAGTGGTTAGAGCCCATGGTGGTCTCAATATTTCGGCGGCGTTCGCTTTCTATTTAGTAGCAAAGAAAAAGATTAAGGTATTTTTATTGGATGGCAGGAAGAAAACCAAACCAGAGGCAAATAATGCACTGTTTCGAATGGAGTTACCTGTGCCGTTAGAAGATTAGAGGGTATGTGTCTCTCTAGTAGAACATAAGGAACAAACTCAAAAGGACAAGCAATCACGAGAACAAGGTCACGCTATTTTTATATCGATCTGAATGATTAACCGGATAATTCGGATGTTAAATTTCAATATTACTACTCGTGAATTTAATTTCGGATTTGATGAGCAATAGTTTAACGTAGGTCGCAATCGCAGACGATTGCGGGCTACCTCGCCTACGCAAGGCTACGGCAGGTAAGCCTTCTCAATCGTCTCGCATTTTGTAATCTTTGTTCCAGCGGGAGCCTTAGTCGGTTGCAGAGACAGTTCCCCTAGTACTTCTGGAAGAACTATCTCTGCCTTTGTAACAGCGGTGTGCCTTGAGTTCGGAGCTTTCAACTTTTCTTGCCCTGCCTAAGCTTTAGCGGAAGATGGTATGCATTATCTCCCATCAGGTAAGTGTTCTGACATATTGAAATGTCACATACGGTCACGGTTTTACAACCGCACTCTTCCATAGAACAAATCTATGGTCGCATTCATACGCATTCAGTGTTGTTTGCCGATAAAATGGATCGGTATGACTCTGTTAGTGTTTCTTTATGAGGTGCGTGGTCATCCTAGTCCCTATCAGAATCTGGAATTATTCTCAAATTGTCTTTATCAGTGTGAATGCAATGTGTCTGGTGTTTGGACAAGCGTGAATGGAGAATGGAAACTGGATAATGGTCGTATATGCTTTAGCAATATGAAGGATAACAATGGAAGGAAATGGTTTGTAAACCTGCCAACAGAGAAATCCGGGAGACATTGTTACATTCATATAAGCGATAATGCATCTTTTAAGAAACGAAAACAGGATAAATGATATCTGTTAACGGCGATTCAAGTGGGCGTAGTGAAGGTAGACATACGCAATCAGTTGATAGTACGGTTGTTAGCCGAGTTTATGGTAAAGGTAGGGGTTGGGTATTCACGCCGGTCTGGCTTAGCGTACCTGGAAGTCATATTCCCGATCGGTAATTTATCGTATTGACTTCCCATGATATCTATGAAATATTCCCGATCGGTAACTATGAGTATCAAAGATCCAAAGCAATTGGGAACAGCCATTCGTGAAAGGCGCAGGCAGCTAAAGGTCACACAAAAAGAACTCGCCATGACCTGTGGTAGCGGACTTCGCTTTATCGTTGATCTCGAAAAGGGTAAGCCAACATGTCAAATCGGTAAAGCGCTTCAAATCCTGCAAGCGTTGGGGCTGGACATCAGAATAGCTGCCAAAGATATTGAGAGACACGGAGGCGATAAACCATGAGACGGCTTATCGTTTACCTGAACAGCGAAGAAGTCGGGGAACTGGATCAGGACGATAATGGCCTTATTGAGTTCCTCTACAAGCAGGAATGGCTTCAAAGATCGGATGCGATGCCTCTTTCCCGATCACTTCCTTTACAGAGTGAATCTTTCAAAGGAAACAAGGCTCGTCCTTTTTTTGCCGGTATCCTGCCAGAAGAAGGACCACGACGGCTCATTGCTTCCATTCTCGGCATCAGTGAACGCAATGATTTCGCCATGCTGGAGAGAATCGGGGGCGAATGCGCAGGAGCTGTCAGCCTTCTCCCTGAAGATATCCAGCCACCTGCCATCGACGAAACGCGTCTACATGAACTGAGCGAGAAGGATTTGAAGGAGATCATCAAGGAGCTGCCCCGACGTCCGCTTCTGGCTGGCAAAGAAGGCATGCGCCTCTCATTGGCCGGAGCGCAGGATAAACTTCCGGTAATTGTTCGTGGCTCTCGGATATTCCTGCCTCTCGGCAATACGCCGAGCACTCACATTATCAAGCCGGAGCCGGATCGTTTTCCAGGCTTGGCCGCCAATGAAATCTTCTGCATGACGCTGGCAAAATCCGCTGATTTAAGCGTTCCTCCGGTGGAAAGCCGGATTGTTGACGGCAAGGCGTGCATTCTGGTTCAACGATATGACAGGAATACGCTTAATGAGGGCGCTGTCATTCGCATTCACCAGGAGGATTTCTGTCAGGCTCTTGGATTCCCGCCCGAACGGAAGTACCAGCAGGAAGGCGGACCATTACTGCGGGACTGTATTTCTTTGCTTCGAGACTGGTCGACAACTCCCGTTCTGGATATAAGGGAGTTTATCGACGGCCTGATCTTCAATGTGTTAATAGGGAACGCCGATGCCCACGGCAAAAACTATTCTATTCTTTACAACGGAAGAGAACGCAGGCTGGCCCCGTTCTATGACCTGGTCTGTACGCTGGCCTGGCCGGAATTGTCTAAGAACCTATCGATGAAAATTGGCAAAGGTGATTCGCTCGAAGATATCAAGCCGACGCACTGGGAGAAAATGGCAGCGGAGACACAACTTGGCTGGCCCATGATTAGGAGCCGGATGATGGAACTCGCCCAAGTCATTCTTGATCGGATACACGATGCTCAGGCAAAGAGCGGAACAACCGACAGAGCTATGACCGATCGCGTCGCTGCCATTGTTTCGGAACGTACTACGGCGACACTGCAAAGTTTAAAGAAAAGTCTGTGATTGATTGTAATGTTCCCTGCTACTTAACGAGCTGATTTAACCTGCCTGGTTGCACGTCGCTACCACAGTGGTGCGAGACTACGGCTTGGCATGCCAACAAAAGATTTCACATATGTTTATATTCTTTCCAGCACCGCTGATCCATCTCGTCACTATGTAGGTTGTACAAATGATGTAAAGTTCAGGCTTATAAGCCACAACTCCGGGGCCAATCCCCACACTGTAAAGTACAGACCATGGCAAATTGAAGTCTGCGTAGCCTTTCGTGATATCCAAAAGGCAAGAGCCTTCGAACATTATCTCAAGTCAGGCTCTGGACGGGAATTCTCACGGCGGCATTTCTGATTCTTCTGCCATCCTCCGAAATAATTCTTCAATTGGGCATTTTATGGGTTTTTAGCAATCCGATCAATTTGCCGATCAATTCGTAACGGGGAGAAAGGGGGTTTAGGGATAGATGACTACTCAACTGCTTTCAACCTGTAGAACATCGTTGCATTTGTATCGATGTTATTCGTTATCACCATTTCACCAAGCCCAGTCATGTTTGTATATGGTACGACATTAGACCAAACAACAGGAATCAATGTCGGTGTTTGCTGCAAAGTATAAGACCAACCGTTTGTTGCCATCCAGTTGAAGACAAGATTGCTTGAACCCATTATATCTGAAGAAATAATTCGATACCCATTGGTGTCGGGATAGACCCAGAAAATGGCTTCAATCGTATGATTACTTGTTACGCTGAAGAATGTATAATCATTTGTCGGTCCAATACTTGTCCCGTCAATTTTGATATCTCGAATTGATGGATATCCTGTACTGTTGGTCATAACAAATGAAATATCACTAGACACGGGAATACCAATCCTGCCCATTGGAGTAATAGAGCCATGAGCATAAGCTGAAGCATCAATTGGAGCATATGGCGATTCATAAGCGCCTATATCAATCACAGACGCTTGTATCCGATTGCTGCCATCCAGATCTTTTACAGACAAGGTGCTGTCGTTTCTACCAGCATTTATACACATAGAGTTGCTGCTCAAGTGAAAGTTACCAGAAGAGGCGCTAACAAAAGATGGGTCATTGGTAATACTATTTGTGCCAAGTGCCGTTGGGAACGTGCAGCAATTCTTATAGATGGCTTCGTCGGTGGAGGAATTGGAGTAATTGTTTGTACCTCCGGGGTTATTGAAATAAATAATACTGTTTTGAATTATCCCTTGATGATGATATGCCCAAATGCCTCCACCCCACCCACTCGCCGCAGTATTTGAAACAATTGTACAATTTGCAATCGTACCCGAAAAGAAGTCACTATTTACACCGCCACCACACTCAGCCGAAAGATTCTCTGTAATTAAACAATTCTCAATAAGACCGCCCTCGTGACAGAAGATGCCTCCACCATATCGAACGGCGGAATTGCCGATAATTCGACAATTCCGCACTACGCCTCCCTGCATCATGTACACTCCACCGCCCATAGATGCCGCATTGCTGCTAATCACACAATTTTGGACAATCCCACCTTGATTGATATATATACCCCCGCCATCCTCATTTGTTGCGCCATTAATAATCATAAAACCATCAAGTACAGCACCCGTATTGCTGAGCGAAAAACACTGATTTGAATTACATCCATCGATGATGGTTTGGCTGGGACCGTTCATGCTTTGGATTGTTATGCAGCTGGCTACGGATATGGATGATGTAATGTAGTAATGCGAGTCTGCTACGAAAATTGTTGCTCCGTCAAGAGTTGGTGTCAAAGCCGTTGCGATATCATTGGCAGCATCGTTCCAATTTGTAAATGGATACAGATTTCCCCCAGTCGGAGAGACGTATACATTGGAAGCCCCTACGGTAATATAGTCTTCTCTAATTCGAGAGAATGACTCTCCAGTAGAATTGCTAACCATTAGCGACACGGTGAAGGACTTCTTTACGGACGTGTACTGGTTAGTTACTAATGCAAGATTCGGACCAGAAACGACATCCGTTTTATCGGTATTGAAGTTCCAAGTGTAATATAGATTCGAAAGGTTTGTCCCACCTGTGACTGCGGTAAAGGTTATTGGCGATGGACAGAAGACAACTTGCTTGTCAGCAGAGAAATCACAAATGAGTTCTCCCGCTTCATAAGCCCCAATGTCCACATTATTCTTGATAATCCTATCGTGTCCGTACACATCCTTTGCTCCAACCATCCACGCCAAGTTTGTGCCAGAGTCGATGCAAGGAGAAGAAGGTAATAATCTATAATTCCCATCCAGAAATAGAGGGTTGTTGGTGGTGTTATTAGCACCATCCGCTAACGGCATAGTACAACAAAATGAAAGCGAAGATGCGATGCCGTTCGTGTAATAATTGTTTCCATTTGAAAGGAAAGCACTATTACCGTAAATAATGGAATTTATAATAGTGCCGCCCACCACGCCACCACCATACCCCATTAAGCTGGTATTATTTACAATTGTGCAGTTTTCAATACTACCTCCATTATTACAGTAGATACCCCCTCCGCTTCCGTTCATCAAAAGATTCCCGCTTATAATACAGTTCCTTACTGTGCCACCCCCATTACAGTAAATCGCTCCTCCGCTGGCAGCATCACTGAAATTACCGTTAATAATACAATTTTCTACCAAGCCTCCACCGTCACAATACACACCACCACCATTGGAATCATTTAAAATGGGGTGCAACGTAAATCCATGAACAACACTATTTATACTAGTAAGCAAAAAGCAACGTCCCGATTGCGCTCCAACTATCGTGGTCTGCGTAGGACCACTAACACTGCATATCGTGATTGCATTTGAGACAACGATTTGACTGGAAACAACGTATAAACCATTCGTAAGTAATACTATATCTCCCGTATTTGCTGCATCTATTGCAACTTGAATATTCGTTGAGGCATCAGCCCAGTTTGTATATGGAGGATTGTTAGTCCCGAATGTTGAAACGTAATGAGTGTCTGCATGTAAAATGACAGGCAAAATAACCAACAGACAAGCACAATAATAAGGTAGGCGTTTCATCATACGACCCAACAACCATAAAAACTTTACAAGGTCGCATTACCTATCACAAGGCATTTCATTGGCTCATGGGCGGGGTAAGATGAGAAGAGTGGGAGGGGTATGAATAAACACGACAGACGTTACGTTATACTACTCATTCTTCTGTCCTTTGCGTTAATGTCGGGGATGGGTGTCATCGTCTTTATTATCGGGGTAGAAGGTGTAATGCGATTCGTTCTATTTATTGAAGCACTCTTAACAGCTCTGATAATTCTGACGCTGATTTTACGATTCTCAACACAACAAGCTGGCAGGATCATGACAAAAGCTTTGAATTGTATTCTGTTAATGTATTTCCCGCTAGGCACAGCTTTAGCGATTTATGGTTTCCTGAAAGTTGACAAAGAAACAATCGTCAACGGAAAGACAACCCCCATCTAACGGCGATTCAAGGCGGGCGGTAATTGCCGTTATTGGACGAGACATGCCTGATCACGCCAATAATCGTTTTTGTGAAATACACCACGCTGATCATAGAAAAGAATACTTGCGAGCAGGATAATCAATACAATAAGGTCACTCAATGAATGGACGGCGTTTTGCCCCAATACCTGCGCCCCGTCGGTTCTAAAAATATGTTTTACTTTTGTACAAAAGAGATTCGCGGCCGGATTATCTTTGCAGTTGCGATCCTTTTGGCATGTGTTCCTTGTATATTAGTCCATCTTAATACCCGCGTCCTCCCAGAAGATGACGCCTACATTATATTCCGGTATGTTGATAATGTCGTAGCCGGAAAAGGAATGGTTTACAATGAAGGAGAGAGGCTGTTCGGCGTTTCGACCCCTCTGTATTTTGTATGGCTATTATTCCTGAAGATTGTGTTTCCTTTTCTTGCCACGGATACTCTTGCCGTTCGTGCAAATCTTCTCTGGTACCTATGCTCTGCAGCTGGAATTATGTTTCTGATTAAGAAAGGCACGGGATCATTCCTGGCTTCTTTTATAGCGACTTCCATCTTTCTGTTACATGTCATAATCATGCAGATGTCGATAGGCGGCATGGAGTCATTCATGTTCATATCGTTCGTCTTTACAGCGTTGGGATTAGCGTTTTCAGGATACATTGCGTCGGCCTTTATTGTTGCCGGCCTTGGAGTACTCGTTCGTCCTGAAGGTTTGATAACTGCAATTGTATTGCTCCCTCTAATCCCTGAAAACAAGTTCAGCAATTTTCTTAAAGCCATCTCCATTTTTCTGCTGCCTCTTGGCGTCTGGACATGTTTCGCTTTGGCCTATTTCGGCTCACCTATCCCGAACTCGGTAATTGTAAAAACCTACTTGTATAACCTGCCAAAATTTCATGCATTGAATTCAATCTTATCAGAGTTTCAATACATGATAACCTATGGTTGGCCACCCAATGCCTGGACGTGGATTACAGCCTGTCTGGCCGGGATGCTGTTTCCTGTCTGTATTATCGGCATTATTCACAAAGGGGTGTCATCCAGGCGATACGGTCTTTATATTGCATTTTATTTTTTCATTCTTTTGTCGGGATATACAGTCGGGAATCCGCTTATGTGTCCATGGTACATGCCCATGCTGCATGCCATGATTATTGTTATTTTCGTGATCGGGGCCTGGCAGGCTGGATCAATTCTAGGAAAGTACAGCAGGTTCGGATCATTACCATCGTGGATATGCATTACAATGTTTGTTTTGATTGTTGCCAGAGGATGGGGATATCTACTGAAGGCCGATAAAGAAATTCTATCGCTTGGTAGAGAACGAGATGGTTTTGTTACACGGATTAACGGGTATAAGCTGGCAGCGCAATGGTTAAATACAATTAATGGAGGAAAGAATCTGGTTGCCGCTCCCGAGGTCGGAGCCTTGGGTTATTTTTATAAGGGGCCGATCCTTGACACTTGTGGTCTTGTCTCCAGGATTTCCCGGAAATATATCCCAGTACCCGTTAGCGAGAGATTAGGCCCCGAATATGGTGCAATCAGTAAAGAATTAATCCGAACAATCAAGCCGACGTTTATTGTCACAATGGAGGCTTTCGCCGTAAAAAGTATTTTCAAAGATCAATGGTTCACTTCAAATTATGGTCTTGTCAAAGAAATCCCCCTGGAGCGGCCTTTTCTTCAAGAACATTCAGTCCGCGTGTTTGGTTTTAAGCCGGAACCTGACAGTCATATACAGTAAAGTCATGGGTTCATAACGTCCACATGATGCAACTGCATGAAATGGTCGAGAACGCGAGCAAGTTGTTTCGTGATGCTGCTTTCTGGGCGTTAGCCCACTTATTTCCCGGAGCAGCCGTTGAGGGGCCGCGACCCATGCTTCGCTAAAAAGCAGGGCAAGCCAAACGAGAAAATAAAAGATGAATCCGCAGACCTGTCCTGTCGAATGGCGGGATTTCGAGCCGAACAATCGGCTCCCCGACTGATTCGGGGCCGATTACGCAGAGAAAATGAATCAGGGTTTGAGAGCATTGTGGTTGTTCTCGTGGTGAGGATGTGGCGGGGTTTTATTAGGATGAAGGGTCTTTTCGATGGCGTCGATCAGTTCGTGGTGGGTAAAAGCTTTCTGCAGATACATTGTAATACCCCTTTTTTCGAATTCCGCCTTGGTTTTCCTGCTTACGTCGCCAGTCATGAAAAGAAACGGCAATACAATTCCTTTTTCTTTCAGCTCGTCCATAACCGACCAGCCTGTCCTGTCGGGCATGTATACGTCGGACAGGACGAGATCGATATGCTCCTTTTTCTTGTGACAGGCAGTAATAAGATTCAGGACTTCTTTTCCTGTGCTCGCCTGTGAGACTTTGCACCCATGTTTCTGGAGAAAAGGAACAAGCGATCGGAGAGTAGCTGATTCATCTTCGGAAATAATTATGTGCTTATTCACTAATATGCTCATACATGTGATTTATGCTCAAATACCTCCGCCTTTTCAAGTTGAATATGGTTGGCGGGGGGTGCGTTTGATTTCTCTTGCAGGGGGTCGGGTGTTGTCGTTTCAGATTGCCAGTATCGGATGAAAGATGTATCGCTAAAGCCCAGCTAGGATAAATCGATGTCAATAGAGGGGATCAAAATGAGGCTTGCCGCAAAGTTTACGATCTGCTGTTGTTCTATTACTGTCTGTTTATTTGCGCCTTTTCAGTCCATGGCGTTTGACACCAGGTTCGATGACAAAGGGATTACAATACATGCGGATGCAATGGGAAGTTTTGAGCTGTCATATCCAAAAATAATCCTGAAGGGGCTAGATGAACAGAAGGCGGCTGAGCCAATCGAAAAGAAGGTCGAAGGAAATAAAGCTTTTTTGAAATACAATGGCGGAATACAGGCTCAGCTCGAGAAAACAGGACAGAATATAGCCATCACTTTCCGGAATGCTGACAACCTTTTTAAGTTCCGAATGGAAATGCTTATTCCGTTTAATTTTAATGATGGCGGAAAATGGAAAGTTGGCAGCGCTGAAGGGAAGTTCCCGGCGGAAAAACCTTCCCGGCCCCATTTCTTCCAGGGGAATGCGGATTCCCTCCAGATAACATCCGATACAGGCCTGACGATGTCCATGAAGCTTCCTCCTTTTTCGTTCCAGCAACTGCAGGATAATCGTGAGTGGAATTGGAAGATCTTCCACTGGCTGATGGTCTCCGGGTTCAATAAAGACAATCCAACGTCTGTGTTGACTATCAAGTCCGGTCCTCTCGATGGTTCTGCAAGGCCGCAGACGGATTCTCTTCTGAAAGTCGATAAGTTTGGGCAGAGTTTTGCAAAGGAATTTCCGGGGAAAGTTAAATCCGAAGATGAGTTGAAGAAAGACGTTGAAAGCGACAAGAAATATTACGATTCGATAACATCATTCCAAGGCGATGCATTTGGCGGGTTTCCTGGCAGTGGTTCAAAGCTGGGGCTGAAGAAAACAGGTTTTTTCCATGTTGAGAAAAAGAATGAGAAGTGGGTCCTGGTTGATCCGGAAGGTAATGCTTTTTTTCATCTTGGTATCTGTAGTTTCGGCGCTGGTGGTGAGGATACTACCTATACCGAGGGCCGGGAGAACATCTATGAGTGGCTTCCTCAGCACGATGGTGATTTTGCGACATCATGGCATCCTGACAAATGGTGGAACCCAAAGGCTGTATCCTTTTATAAGGCCAATGTTATAAGGAAATATGGAGCGCCGTTTGATGATGCTGTGAATACAAGGCGGCTGGTCCAGCGTGTAAAGAAATTCGGATTTAATTCTGTAGGTGCTTTCTCTGGTGGTGTGCCAGTCTTTAAGGAGGAAAAGTTTCCTTATGTAAGTTCACTGCCTTTATACCTGGGTGAAGTTCCGGGAATCAGGGGTGTTTTTGATCCGTTTGATGTAAAAAACCTGCAAAAAATTGATGAGGCATTTTCGAAAACGCTCCCTGCCTTGGCCGATGAACCCCTTCTGATCGGTTATTTTCTTGCTAATGAGCAGGGGTTTGAAGATTTGCCGCGTGCAGTCCCTGCTTTGAATGGTAAACACGCCTGTAAGCTCAAGCTGGTTGAAATGCTAAAGAATAAATACAATAAGGTCTCGGCGTTCAATAGTGCATGGGCGATGAAGTCAGACTCTTTTGACGCGTTGACTGACCAGGGCCTTCCTGTAACCAGCCAGGCGGCTTTTGAAGATATGCAGGTTTTTAATGAGTTGTTCCTGGAAACTTATTACAAGGCTATCACTGAAGCTTTCCGGAAATATGATGTGAATCACATGCTTATCGGTAATCGCTGGCAACCCGGCACTGCAAATAGCGAAGTGCTATGCCGGGTGGCAGGGAAATATATGGATATCATAAGCGTGAACTACTATACGGACGGGATAGATGCCGCATTTATGAAGAGAATCTACGAATGGTCCGGCAAGAAGCCGCAAATGTGGAGTGAGTTCTATTATACATCGGAGAAGGAGAGTAATGTCGGATCGAGAAGCGATCTCCTTACGCAGAAGGAGCGAGGGCAGGCCTATCGTTATTATGTTGAAGGTGCTGCATCCCTCGGGTTTGTAGTGGGTGTTGAATGGTTTACAATGATTGATCAGGCTGTGACGGGACGTTTCTTTGAAAAGATCAATGGCGAACGTGCCAATACCGGGCTCTTCAATGTGGCCGATCGCCCATACAAAGACTGTATCGCGGAGATGGTTGACACCCATAACTCGATTTATAAAGTGTGGCTCGATGGTAAACCGCCTTACATCTTTGACAATCCGCGTTTTACCGCCAAGGCGGGGAATGCTGTTCGCAAAGTGCAGGCTGGCAGAACTCCGGGCGCTATCAAGATAGACTGCAGGCTGGAGGGGTGGCCTGGCCGACCACCGGAAAGAATCGGAGGAGATAGGCTTGTTATTGGTCGTGAGAGTGATGGGGCTGAGGCTGCCTTCAAAGCTTGCTGGGACGAAAAGAATCTTTACCTGCTTGTCAATGTTGCTGATTCGACGCCAATGAAGAATGATCACAGTGGTGACAGCCTTTGGAGTGCCGATGGTATGGAGATTTTCATTGGTAGCGAGAATCTTGATCAGGGTGGGGCATTTCTGTTCAGCGACCGGCAGATTCTTGTTGGTGCCGGCAAAGCTTCTCAGGTTCATTTCGTCAATATGAAACCACAACCGACTGTTGAATCATGCGTGGTGTCTTCGGTTGATGGCAAGGGTTATACCATTGAGGTTGCTATTCCGTGGGTCACCCTTTCTGTTATACCGAAAGAAGGTAGGGAGTTCTTGTTTGATCTCGGTATTGATGACAGTCCCGATGGTAAAAATCGCAAGTGCCAGCTTATGTGGAACGGCGGCGCGAGGAATTCAAGCGACCGCGGGGCGTGGGGCAGGCTTCAGCTTGTTCCATGATGAGGTGAGCTTTCATTTTCTTAGTCTTATTGAGCATCTACACTCTTTTCGTTAGGTTGACGCGTATGGTCGGCTGACGGACTACAGCTTGGCAAGCAAGCCGCCGCAGTCCAAGGCATGCTTGCCGCATGCAAAAAGATATTAACTTCGTGTCATTCAGGGCCGTTCCTGCTGAATAGAATCAAAAATCGGATTTACAGTTCTGACGCTAATATTTCCCTCATATCGAGACGTGGGTTCTTTTCGAGTTCTTCCTTGAGCGGCTCAAATGCTTTCAGCAGTTTCTGATAGTCCGGACTGTTTGTATCTGCAAAAATGGCCTTGCCGCATGCTTCCGTTCCTCCTGCAGATTTTGCAAGCGGCGCTTTCAGGAAGAGATTTCTTTCCGGATTGTCCAGCCTGACGGCGAAACAGTTGGGATATGAAAAGGAGGAAAGATTGTCATTCTGTTTGTGGCACGAAATACAGTTCCGCTCTGCAACATCCTTGAAAACGGAGTTGAAATCAGCGGGTAGAATCTGGCGACAGCCTCGATTCTGCCGATATGTCGAATCACTGCTGGAGTAGTAGGGACAGTTCAGGTCCAGCCAGGCGTAAACGGCTTGTCTATCGATTTCCGGCAGGTCTACCCGGCTTTTGCCTGCTTTGTTCTTGTGCCCGTCCTTGATGACGTTTGCAAGCATTGATGCCACTGCGCCCCAGCGACCAGGCGCTATGTCTAGAATGTTTGCCTCTTGTCCGTTGTACGTAGCGATCCAGCTCGTATATTTGCTGTACTTAAAGGTGCCGCCAACTCCGCCGATCATGAATTTCTCAGAAGAGGTTCCTTTGCGAACAAGATTTTCATAGGAAATGTTGAAGAAATCAGTTTTGTCTCCAGTAAGCTCCAGGCCGGCCCTTGGATTGTCGTGTCCGTGACATTTGATGCAATGCCTGTCCCATACAGGCTGAACAATCCTGCTGTAACTGAATCCGCGAAGGCCCCACGCCGGAATTGAAAGCTCCTCTGCTTTGCGTTTCATCGCAGATGAGCGGGCGCTTTCAGCCTTGAGTACAACGGAATTACGGTCGCAGTGACAACCAATGCAGCCCTGGAATTCGCCCGGCATGAGGTGGGTGAACGTGCGCATGCGCTGTACGGCCCTGCCGTCTGCATCCAGCGGCAGAAAATAGATTGGTTCCTGGGCTGGCACCTTGAAGTAAGCAGAGCCATCGGTTTCCACGGTGGCGTAGCCCCAGATCTTTTTTGGGGCATAAGTGGCTCCGGCACTGACCACGGGGAACTGGAAACCGAAAGCACGCAGGCCCGGATCAATGCTAATCGGTTTTTCCATTTCCTGTACCACTGCAAGTTTCTTGATTGTGCCGCGCGGTACTACTGCAGGATCAAGACCGCTGTAAACATCCTGCATGAAAATAGTAGCCCAGGGCTGTCCTTTCTCTTCCATTTTCTCGGGAAGCGTGGACCTGACGAGCCTCTCCAGCGGTTGCCGGTTTACTGGTTGTGGATTATAGAACCCAAGGCCTGAAGGAATAATAATTGCCGAAGCAAATGTTCCGGCATAATCGCGCAGTTCTATTATGCCTGTTTTTGAAACCAGGAAGTGTTTGTCGTCAAGCGGGAACGGATTCAAATAGGGGCCCCGGATGTGGTTGCCATCGCCTTTGTCAACTTTGCCGATGTTGATTTCGGATGTCAGGTTTGTAATTGCTTCCTGTGCATTTGAGCCGAGCTTTGGGTCGATTATCCCGATTGCACCGCGGCAGGGTCCGTTGTGGGAAGTCATGACACAGAGGATTTTTCCTTTGCTGTCCGGGATTGCCCTGGCATCCATGAATGTGGCCGGACTTAACACGCGGTTCCCGAAGACGCCTGTCAGGTGAGTGCCATCAGGGTTGATGGCCCAAAGGCTTTGAATTGGTATTGCCGGTTTGTCTACATATTCCCATCGGCTGTATATGATCCTGCCATCCTGAAGGACCGAAGGCGTGAAATCATTAAGGTAGTTTGCGCTTAATCGTATGCTTTTACTGCCGTCGGCTTCACATCGATAGAGAACCGGAGTGGTTGTTCTCCAGCAGTAGGCGAAGGCAGGTTTGCGGTCGGATAGGAAGACAATTCCGCCGTCGGGCAGCCATGAAGCGTTAAAGTTGTTCGAGTCGTGGCCGGTAATCTGCTTGAGGTTTTTCCCGTCGATATCAACCGTGAACAGCTGGAACTTGTCCTGCATCGTGCGCTTCCAGCTGAAAAGTATGGTCCGGCCGTCGTAGTGCAGGTTTGCGTCGAGAATCACTCCGTCAGCGCTGTCCAGGATCTTTTCGAGTTTTGGTTCTGGTCCGGTAAAATCGCATATCCACAGGCCGCCACCTGGTTTGAGGTCCTCCTGGTGGTATGTGTAAACATGGCTCGGGTTCTGCGGTTGATGCTGGACCATGAGCAGCCTGGTGAACCCGTATTTCCCGCGGCG
>MHBM01000137.1:34571-45335 GCA_001804885.1 Lentisphaerae bacterium RIFOXYA12_FULL_48_11 | reverse complement strand
GATGAAACGCTATATCTTCGATAAGCGAAATGGCATCCATATAATAGACCTTCAGAAAAGCCTTGTAATGCTTCAGAAAGCATTGGAATTCCTTTACGAAACAGCCTGCTCTGGCAAAACCATATTGTTTGTTGGTACCAAGAAACAGGCACAGGAAGCCATTAAGGAAGTGGCCTCTGCATGCAACCAGCCTTACGTCACCTACCGTTGGCTCGGTGGAACACTAACCAATATTACAACTATTCGCCGCTCTGTGCAGCGCATGCGGAAGTTGGATGACATGGAAAAAAATGATATCTTCGCTAAAATGCACAAGAAGGAAGTCTCAGGGCTAAAGCATGAGCTCGAAAAACTCAGGCGAAATCTCACCGGTATCGCCAGCATGGCGGACCTGCCAGGAGCTCTCTTCGTTGTTGATATCACACGTGAAGCAATTGCAGTTGCCGAAGCAAACCGCCTCGGTATACCCGTTGTGGCAATTGTAGATACATGTTGCGATCCTGACCCCATCAACTACCCTGTTCCTGGTAACGATGATGCCCTTCGTGCTATCAAGCTTGTTGCCACCATTGTAGGGGAAACAATTGGCAAGGCTAACCAGGAATACGCCAAGGTGGCAGTTGAGATAGCAAAGAAAAGAGAAGCCGAAGCAGCCGCGAGAGCAGCAAGAGGCGAAAGCGCACTCCCGGAAGCCGGACAAAAACCAGGACGCGGTGCACACAGAAGTGGACCCAGGAAGCCAGGCACACGGCGACCAGGAGGACCCGACAGAAGAGGGACAGGCAAAACCGGAGCAGCAAAGAAAAAAGTCGACGAACCAGCCGTTGCACCGGCAGCTGAGGGAAAGAAAGACGCGGCCACCGAAGCGCCCAAAGTTGAAGTAAAACAGGAACCCAAAGCCGAAATCAAAGAATAGTATAAATCACAATCCTCGAGGAGATTACCAATGGCTGAAATATCTGCTGATATTGTCAAAAAACTTCGCGAAGCCACAAATGTGAGCATGATGGAATGCAAACGCGCTCTAGTCGAAGCCGACGGTGACATGGAAAAGGCTACTCGCCTGCTCCGTGAACGTGGCATCGCAATCGCGGCAAAAAAGGCGTCCCGCGCTACAAACCAGGGAATCATAGCTTCGTCCACAACCGCAGATGGCAAGACATCATCGCTGATCCAGGTAAACTGCGAAACTGACTTTGTTGCCAAGAATGACAACTTCAAGAATTTTGTCGCCCAGCTTGCCGTCAAGGCCTGCTCGACCGACACAAATCTTGGAGAAACAGAGAAATCCGAATTGACGGCAAAAATCGCCGAAATAGGCGAAAACATGGTCATCACCCGCAACACACGTTTTGTCCTTGGTGGTACAGGCGCCATAGCATCCTATATACACATGGGAGGCAAAGTTGGTGTTCTCGTAGACCTGGCATGCGAAAAGGCCGAAACAACAAACAACCCTCTTTTCAAGGAGCTCATTAAGGACCTGACCCTGCATATCGCAGCCAGCAGGCCCAGATACCTGACTTCCGCCGAAGTCCCTGCAGACGTAATCAGCGCTGAACGCGAAATCTACGCCAAGCAGGTCACAGGCAAGCCTGCCAACATCATAGACAAGATCGTTGATGGGAAGATGAAGAAGTTTTACGAGGAGGTTTGTTTTGTCAACCAGCTGTTCGTCAAGGAACAGAAAGAAACTATCACTTCGCTCCTGGAAGCGAAGGGAAAGCAGATGGGCGACAAATTGACCATCAAAAGGTTTGCGCGTTACCAGCTCGGCGAATAATTTGCAGAAGCAGGAAAGCGCGCCATAAGGCGCCATTATGACAAACAGGTCAAATCTGTTTCTTGTCACGTTTATTACGCTGGCAAGATTTCCTTTGGTTATTCTGTTTTTCATCGGCGCACTTTTCTTTGTGAAATACCCGTCTACATGGCTTTTCTTTACATCATTTGCCATGCTGGTGCTTGCCGCCGTGACTGACCTTTTCGACGGTTACCTGGCAAGGAAACTGAATGTCGTTACTAAATTCGGCGCTCATGCCGACCCACTGATGGACAAGTTTTTTTATCTAAGTACACTGCCACTGCTCGTTTATGTAGCCAGCATGAATCAGCACAACACACATGCGATATTCCTGCTTGTAATGACGGTATTCTTCCTTTCACGCGATCAGTGGGTCACTTTCCTCAGATCCATAGGATCACTGTACGAAGTCAGCGGTGGCGCCAACTGGTCCGGAAAAATGAGAACAGCCATCAACTTCCCGATGATTTGCATTATCTATTTCGTGGAAGAGGCGCCAACCCTGCAGATAATCGGCGATTGGGTAATGTACATAATGGAAGGCGCAGCCTTTATATCAAATTTTATTTCTTTATATATCTATACACGTAATTACTGGCCTTACCTTCTCAAATCGACTGGAAGCAAGTAATGCCGCACGGTAATTACAGCATTACTGAATATCGGGCAAACAAAGACTATTGACCGACACTTTTTCTCAAAGTACTATAACCAACATGTCAGAAAACAAAGGGTCCACATTTTCTGTCTATCCCGGCAATGGCCATGACCAGGTTGAAAAAACCGCATGTGTCGAGTTGATGGCGACGGGAGTCGCTCACGACTTCAATAATCTTCTCGCAGCCATCATCGGAAACGCGAGCATAGTACTGCGCAACCTCCCAGCTGAGTCACCGCTCTTAAAGAACGTAACCCAGATTGAAACAAGTGCGAGAAAAGCTGTGGAACTTACCAACCAGCTCCAGTCTTGCGCAGGTAAAGGCGCATTTAATATTGAGACAATTGAACTGAATGCATTGGTCAGCAAACTTATTGCCAAATTCAAAGGATCCATACCTGGCAGCATAATCGTTCAATACACCTTTCGCGAAAACCTGCCATTCATAAAAGGCGATACGTCGTGCATTTCTTATGTAATTACCAGCCTGTTGAATAACGCATCGGCAGCCATCCTTGAAGGTAATGGAACAATAACAATATCGACAGACACAGAAATTTATGACTATTCACCGCGGGATGAAGCATGTATCGACGAAATACCTTCCGGAAAGAACTATGTGTATATAGAGATACAGGATACAGGCTGCGGCATGACAGACGAAATTCGCGACAGGATTTTCGACCCGTTCTTTACAACCAAAATACGGGGACAAGGACTGGGCATGCCAGTGGCGCTTGGAATTGTACGGGCACACGGCGGAAAAATACTTGTAAAGAGCGCTCCTGAAAAAGGCAGTACTTTCAGGGTAATTCTCCCTGCGACTAACCAGCGCTAGCATCTTTGTCACAAAAAAGCGACAGCTGGGCAGAATTGAATTTGGTCTTTTTTGTGTTCCTTTTAGCTATTCGGGGCTGACCACCATCCGCCAGTTCCCCTTCTTCAAGATTATACAAAATCTCTTTTGAGCGCTCTATAATCTCTTGAGGAAGTCCGGCCAGACGCGCAACCTGAATCCCGTAACTCTTATCGGCGCCACCTGGTACTATCTTACGGAGGAAAACAACGGCATCATTCTTCTCCCGCACAAGAACGTTATAATTTTTCACCCCAGACATCTCGAGTGCAAGGTCTGTAAGCTCATGGTAATGTGTTGCAAACAAGGTCTTAGCCTTGACGCTCTCATTATTATGAAGAAACTCCGTAACTGCCCACGCGATACTGATTCCGTCGAATGTGCTTGTACCACGACCAATCTCGTCAAGAACTATCAGGCTGCGTGGAGTGGCATTATTCAATATGTTCGCAGTCTCCTGCATTTCAACCATAAATGTACTGCGCCCTCGTGCAAGATCATCGCTAGCCCCCACCCTGGTAAAAACACGATCAACAATACAGATCTCAGCATGTCCAGCCGGAACAAAAGAACCGATATGCGCCATCACTGTAATCAGAGCCACCTGCCTGATATAAGTTGATTTCCCGGCCATATTGGGACCAGTGATAATCATCACCTGGTTTGTCGTACAATCCATCAGAGTATCATTGGGAACAAATCTTTCAGCATCAGCAAGTTGCTCTATTACAGGATGTCGCCCATCTTTGATATGGATTCTATCTTTCGTGGTTATTAGCGGTCGTACATAATGCATGCTCAAGGCTCTCTCCGCCAGTGACCCTAATGCATCCAACTGGGCCATGGCTGCTGCACTCGCCTGAACTCTGACAATTTCTTTGGCAACCGCATCCCTGATCTGAAGAAACAGTTCATATTCCAAAGCCACTGCTTTATCCTGGGCACCAAATATTCTGGTTTCATATTCTTTAAGTTCAGGAGTAATAAATCTTTCCGCGTTCACCAGCGTCTGTTTCCTGGTGTACTCCTGTGGAACATTTGCAAGTTGCCCCTTGGATATCTCAATATAGTAACCAAAAACACTGTTATGCCTGACCTTTAAGGTTTTAATTCCAGTCCTGGCCTGTTCACTTGCCTGGTATTCTGCAAGCCATTTACGTCCTTCCGTCGCGCTGCCCCTAAATTCATCCAGATCAGCATGATAACCGGGCCTGATTATCCCGCCCTCCTTGACAGCAATCGGTGGTTCATCGACAATTGCCTTCTTGATCAGATCAACCAGGTCAGGCATCGGCTGAATTGAGGCAGCAAGCTCTTTCAGTAATGCAGTCCTGTGTTTTTCGACTGGTTTCCTGACAGAAGGCAAAGCTGCCAGTGAATGACCAATTGCAGCCAGATCTCTCCCGTTTCCGCTCCCTATACTAATTCTGGCAATAAGTCGTTCAAGGTCCCTGACATTACCAAGAGCATCCCGCACATCAGCCAGCAAGCCTCTATCAGAACAAAAGGCAGTGACGGCATCCTGCCTCATGCAAATCATGTTGATATCTGCAAGCGGGCGAAGGATCCAATCTCTGAGCATGCGGCTTCCCATGGCCGTCCTGGTGACATCCAGGACCCCCAGAAGGGTAACGGAACTGTCTCTACCACGAAAGGATACAAGATCAAGATTGCGGCAGGTAGATTCATCGATGATCATGAAATCACCGCTGTTTCGTACCTGAAAGGATCTGACATGCCCAACCTGACGTCTGAGATCCTCTTTTACATAATACAGGACAGCACCGGCAGCACCGACAACAGCCTGCCTACCCTCACATCCAAAACCCTCCAGTGAGTGCACCCCAAAATGCCTGATCAGAGAGTCACGGGCAGCATCATAAACAAAAGTCCACTCATCACACGGGCTTACCTGCATTATATTTATAGCACTTAATACGGAACGCAGCAGCGGGTTATCGACCTGATCTTGAGGGATGACACATTCAGAAGGCGAATAACGGCGAAGGCTGTCTTTGAGTGAATCAGGGCTCCCATGCTCCTCGCCCCAGAAGATTCCAGTGGAAAGGTCCATCAATGCAAGTCCGAACAGAGAGCCTGAATGATATACACCTGCCAGGAAATTATTGAGTTTTGATTCAAGAATACCATCCTCGGTAACGGTTCCAGGCGTGACTATCCTTGTCACATCACGTCTCACTATACCTTTTGCCACGGCAGCATCTTCGATCTGTTCACAGATGGCAATTTTCTTTCCAGCCCTTATAAGTTTCGACAGGTAGTTATCCAGGGCATGCACAGGCACCCCGCACATTGGGATACCATTCCTTTTGGTCAAGGCAACATCGAGAACCGGGGCAGAATCCCTTGCATCCTCGAAAAACATCTCATAGAAATCGCCTAACCGGAAAAAAAGAATTACACCAGCAGGAAGTTCACCTTTAATCCGGCGATACTGCTTCATCATCGGCGTCAGTTCTTCGGCCACGTCAACACCCCCGTTTTATTTTGCAAAAACTACCCCCTGCCCAAACACTTTACAAGCTCACACCACTTATCAATTCCAAGATTCTCCGGACGCGCCATTGACTCTACGCCCATGCGTTCAAGGATTATCAAGACCTCTTTCTGCTCAACACGAACGACAGCAGGCATTCGAGCAAGCATGGGACCAAGCTGCTTTCTTCGATGGGCAAAAGCTTGCTTAGTCAAAGCAAAAAATAATTTTCTCTGCAAAGGCTCCATGCGAAACCGGTCATGTTTTATCAGACTTACTATTGCCGATGTCACCTCAGGCTTCGGCCAGAAACATTCGGGGCTTACATTCTTTACAATTTTCACATCGTATCCTGACTGTGCCCAGACACTCAGCACACCATATTCCTTGCCATCTGGCTTCGCGACTATTCTCTGCGCCACTTCGAGCTGAACTGTTACGACCATACGTGCAGGGCGACGATCAGCCATAATCATATTAACAAGGATGCGACTACCAACAGAATAGGGCAGATTCGATATCAGTTTTTCCACTCCACCCATATCGTCAATTGCAACATCGAGCATGTCTGCATGCATAAAATCGACATTTTTCACATCATTGAATTTTTCACATAAATAACTGAAAAGGCGTTTATCTTTCTCCACAGCAGTAACACGCCCGGCACTCGCTGCAAGCTGTTCCGTCAGGACTCCGAGGCCTGGACCGACCTCTAGTACATGCTCATTCTTGCTGATCTCAGCAGTTTTTATGATGATATCCAGAATATTTTTATCTATGAGAAAGTTCTGTCCCAGCAATTTACTGGGCTCAAAACCAATACTGGCGATTAGCGATCGTACCTGGGAAGGACTGGTTAGATTCATTCAGAATAGACCCGTATCAAAAACTTTGACATAAGCATCCTTGCGCAGCCTTTCAATCCATACTGCGTGCAGCTTATCCGCCTCAACCTTGCGAATCTCTGATTCGATCTGCGAATGAAGATCTGAGTAAGAGTCCTTCTTTTCTTCAACCTTCATAATATAGCACTGGTCTTCAATCGACACCACCTGACTTATCTCACCAGGCTTGAGTTTCAAGACTGTTTCGGCTAGTTCAGGCCTGAGCTTGGATGGCTGTATCAAGCCCCAGTCCCCACCCTCCTTCGCATTCCTCCCCTCGGATACTTCTTTTGCTGTTTCCGAGAAGTCCGCACCGGCTATAATCTTCTGCCTGATCTCCTGTGCCTTCTGCGGTGCTGAGGCATCCATGGTGAGTACGATCATCCTCAATCTCAGTTTTGAATTGGCCCTGTAACGGTCAATATTCTCGTCATACGCCTTCTTAACAGCCTTGGCAGAAACGGCAATATTCTGCTCCACATGCATCTTTCGCATTGTCGAAGCGATTACGTGGTCACGCATATCCTTGCGCCACTCCTCATAATTGAGTTTCTCTTTTGCAAGGGCTGTCATCAGGTCTGCCTTATCCCCGCTGAACATATCCTGAGTAATTTCTTCAACTCGACTATCCAGATAAGCATCCGGGAATTTATTTTCCTGCTTCTCGTAAGCATCCAGAATCAGTTTGCGCTCTATCAGCGAGTTCAATGCATTGCTGAAAACAACTTGCATCTGCGATTTCAGCTCCACTCCACTGTATTTGGCAGCAAGTTGCCGCTGAGCAGGTTGCACCATCAACATTACATCACTGATGGTAATGAAATTGTTATTTACCTGCGCAGCTACCCCGTCCGCCACCACTCGATCAGCAGAATGCGCCCAGAACTGAACGAATGAGCCAACTACTACAACGATTACCGTCAAAATGACTTGCCTCATTATTTACCTCTCAAAACAGACGCGCCTTGACACCAAATTCGCATCTAAGGTATTCTTTTTAACATAAATGAGCAAGCTGTCAGTCATAACACTTTTAGGTTTTTTAATTTTAACGGTTGCTTTCATGAGCGGCTGTGAAGTTGATTCCGCAACAGAAACTATCCTGATAACCCCTTCAGCCGTAAATGTATCAAAAGGTCAGTCGGTACAATTCACTGCTTCAGGGGGATATGAATACACGTGGTCTCTTGGCAGTTCCGGAACAGCATCCACTGTTATGGGAACACTCTCTTCGACAAGAGGCCCGACAGTAACCTACACCAGCCTCTATACACCAACCACAAGCAATGCTGTAACCGAAACGCTTACGGTTTCATCCATTATCTCAGGTGACGCAACAAGCACGAACACTTCCTCCGCAATGCAAGGCTCTGCCGCAGCAATTATCACTCATTTGGGTTTATAACCGATGTCTGCAGTTCTCAGAACGGAAATCCCTGAACCAGTCAATATTTCCAGCCTGTCAAATTCCAACGTTAAAAAAGTTGTCAAACTACGCCAGCGATCTCACCGTGATGAGCTGGGGCTTATGATCATCGAAGGATACAGGGAAATCACAAGAGCCCTTGACAACAAACACTTCCCTCTTGAACTTTTTTTCTGCGAAGACTACTTCACCGGAAAGAATGAAACTACCCTTATCCGTCGCTCCATAGAGGCAAATGCCCTCCTCTTCAAGTGTTCTGTGCCGGTTTTCGACAAAATGGCATACAGGGACAGGCCGGAGGGGCTGCTTGCAATTGCACCTCAGGTAAAACACACTCTGGACACTTTAGATCTTCCAAAGAATGCTCTTCTCGTCGTGGCAGAATCGATCGAAAAACCGGGAAACCTTGGTACTATACTCCGTTCAGCTGATGCTGCCGGGGTAAATGCTGTAATTGTCTGCGATCGCTGCACCGACATCAATAATCCCAACACCGTACGCGCCAGCATCGGAACAATTTTTTCGCTTCCCGTCATCGAAACATCGTCCATGGAAGCGCAAGCATGGCTAAAACAACACACGGTACAGATCATTGCAGCAACTCCCCATACCGACACGCTGTACAGCAGTGTTGACATGAAGATACCTACCGCAATTGTACTCGGAACTGAACAGTACGGCCTGAGCGAATCATGGCTGTCAGAGAAGCATACGAAGGTAAAAATACCCATGCTCGGCCAGTGCGACTCCCTTAACGTGGCATCCGCGGCAACCATCCTTCTGTTTGAGGCGGTCAGGCAAAGAGGCGCAAAAGCTTAACTCCAGAAATAATATGCGAACAGAGGGAATCTCGAGGATATCTAAAGGCGTACTTCTTGCAGGGCTGTTTCTAAGGCTTGTTACTGAACCATGTATAGCAACTGAAACAAGGCTCTGCCAATTTGAAACTGGATTCGAAGGCTTTGCGGGATCCGTGCAACGCGAGGCAGGGAAAGGCTGCAATGAATCAACAGGCTTGTTTCTCACAGACGAAAAAGGAAGCGGCGCCATCGCCATTTACCGGCTCAACGAGCCTCTGCACGATCTAAGTGGTATATCCATCTGGATTCAATCAACCAAGCTAAAGCAGCTGGCTGTACGTTTCGTAGATGCTTCAGGACAATGCTTTCAACAGTCTTATGACCTTACATCCAACACATGGCACTGTCTGGCAATAACAAATCTTACAGCAGGTCAGTCATGGGGTGGAGCGAACGACCAGAAATGGCACGGACCGTGTGACCGATTTGAATTACGTGCCGAAGAAGCCGGGGCAACCTGTATAATCGACAACATAAAACTGACATTTCGTGATGAGCCTCACTCCCTGGCTCTTCTGCGACAGGATCGCATTCGCCAGGCCAAGAAAATAACTGTTGCCACTTTTGATACAGGTCTGGACGAATTCTACGGCACATCGGTAGAGCAGCGTAAAGATACACCTGCCGAGGGAACAGGATATGCTCGGATACAAAACCAGAATCAGGATTTTGTCGAAATTGGCCGTAAGCTTGCGTTACAAAATGATCTCGTGAAATTCACCTTCAGCGCCCGCAATCATGGTGCAGACCATATTGCCGTACGTTTCTCTGACGCTACTGGCCAGGAATTTCTGCATCGTATTCCCCTGCCCAGAGATAATACCTGGCAAAATGTCTCAATCTTCCGCTTTGACCATGGAGACCAATCATGGGGCGGTGCAAACGACCAGAAATGGCACCCGCCCGCCCGCGCCGTCTCTTTTGTGCTGGAAAATAAAAATGCCGCAATCGACATTGATACCATTCAAGCATGCGTATCAAAGGAAAATATAATTCCCGAGTTTGTATGGAGACCAACACGTCCGAGTAATGTTTTCTTAAGTGATGAGGAAACTGTTTTACCATTTGAAACAAGGGCAGATCAGGTGGAATTCCATATTACTGATTTCTGGGGTAAGGAAATTTCCATACAGAATATATGTCCGGAAAAAGGATGTGGAACCCTGAAATTACCTTCTTGTATTGGTTATTTCCTGGTAAAAGCTCACGCATCAAAAGATAAACTGTCATTTGTTGAGCGTTACACAAGCTATGCGGTCATCCCCCCTTTGCGGTATCCTGATCCAGCAACTTCTCGCTGGGGTGTTGCGACTCACTTTGCGCAGGGGTTAATAACCAGCATGCTGCCAACCTTGAAGAAAGCCGGCTTGGGGTTGATCCGCGACGAGATGTATTGGGATACGGTGGAGACACAAAAGGGTCAATACCATTTCTCTGAAAGGTTCCAGGATTATATGAAAGCCACCAGCGAGTCGGGACTACTTCCGCTGATCATACTGAACTTTGCAAACCCGCTTTATGATCAGGGCTTGACACCCCATACAGATGCAGGCTGTGACGCTTTTGGAGAATATGGCAGTGCGGTAATGCGACAGTTTGGATCACAAATCCAATGGCTCGAAATCTGGAACGAATACAATGGAACCTGGTGTGAAGGCCCGGCCACCAAGGATCGTCCACTCAGTCATGTCAAACTGCTCAAACATGCGTATACACGGATTAAGGCGCAGGACCCAAACACCATGGTCATCGGCGGTGCAGCTGTATTGTTACCACGAC
>MHBM01000137.1:10596-34492 GCA_001804885.1 Lentisphaerae bacterium RIFOXYA12_FULL_48_11 | reverse complement strand
GGAAGGCGTTGACGATGAAATCGACGAACTGCGCAACATGATGCGGCAGTATAATCATGGAAAAGAAAAGGAAATCTGGGTCACCGAAACCGGCCTGGATACCAAGCTGGAATTCGAATGGGAAAAAGGCCGTCACATGTATGAACGTGGACGGACAGAAGCCGCCCGTTACCTGGTCCGTCAATATGCCCTGTTGTTAAAGTCCGGCTGCAAACGCATCTTCTGGTACACCTGCGCCGACTCAGAAATCTTTCCTGCAATGGGTTTGTTGCGCCGTGAAGATGATGTATCACAGATGGGTCCACTGACAGTCACGCCGAATTACGTCGCAATGGCCATATTTATCCGGCAACTTGATTGTCAGACTTTCCAGGCGCGAGAGGGTCATGCCCCTTATAGCCGTGCTTATTGCCTGCGTTTTGGATCAAAACCCGACAACAGAACATCAACGGTCAGAATCTGCTGGGCGGTTGAACCATCCGCTTTTGATCTCTACACACTGACCCCAGTTACTGTTACAGACATCATGGGAGGAACGAAGACACTCAGTCCTGCAAAAGGAAAGGTTAGACTCCCTGTTGACCTGGAAGCAGTCTATGTCCACGGTAATATCGAAAAGGTTGAAGAAGTTGACGCAGGCAATGTGGTGCTGGCCGCAACTTACGAGGATTACAGCCATAAACAAGGGACGAACAACTGGCATTACGGATACCGCGAGAGTTTAACTGGAAAGTTTAAGGAAATGACATGGCAAAAAACAGAATGGGAATATCGATGGGTGGCAGACGGATTCGACTTCCTTCACCAATCCCGTAACGGCGGTGAACCTGGCGGTAATCACCTAAAACCGGTATATATGGACCGACGCTGGATCAGTCCGACAACAGGCCTTCTGGAACTATGCGGCGAAATCAGCTCAGATAATAAACAGAGCGATGGACTGGACGTCCACGTAACGATAAACAACCAAAAGTTATTCAATAAAATCCTTGGTGGTGGCGAGACATGGAAAGGCTCCATACCTTTGAATGTGAAATCTGGCGATACAGTAGATATACTGATAGGCCCGCACAAAGAAACCAGTTACGATTCCTGCCGATTCAATCTTCGTGTAATGCAGGCGCACACCACAGTTAATTCGACATACAAGTAGCTCCGGTTATAAACACAATACAGCAAAACCAGACAACCGAAAGGAATAACTCTATGAGACCAGCAAACATAGGTATCGCCTTATACCTCACTGCCTGCCTTGTGCCGGCAGCATTTATCGCCTTGGCTGAGGAGCCCAAAATTATTCCGCTCTGGACAAGCCAAACACCTGGTGCAAAGGGCACCAACGATTGGGATATCCCTACTCTTACGGTCTTCATGCCAACAAACCAACCCGGACCGGTCTCGGCAATTGTTGTTTGCCCTGGGGGCGGATATGGTGGCCTGGCAATTAACCACGAGGGATACGCTGTGGGAGAATACCTTAACAGCATCGGTGTCGCATGTCTTATGTTGAAATATCGGCTTCCAAAAAAAGGTTATATGCACCCGGTTCCCCTGCAGGATGCCCAACGCGCAATCCGCCTCACCCGCGCCAGGGCAGCGGACTGGAATATTGACCCAACCCGTGTAGGTATCATGGGGTTCTCCGCAGGCGGTCACCTTGCATCCACGGCAGGAACCCATTATGACAAAGGAAACTCTTCAGCAACAGAACAGGCCGACACGCTAAGCTGCCGTCCTGACTTCATGGTTCTGGTTTACCCGGTTGTATCATTCAAGGATTTCCCGCATGTCGGGTCCAGGAACAATCTCATAGGCACTAACGCTCCAGCAGATCTTGTAGAGAATCTATCCAACGAAACACAAGTAACTCCCGACACACCGCCTACATTCCTGATCCATGCCAATGACGACAAAGGTGTCCCTCCTGAAAATAGCATCAATTTTTATCTTGCACTGCGAAAAGCCAAGGTTCCGACAGAAATGCACGTGTACGAAAAAGGTGGGCACGGTTTTGGTATAGGCAGAGGGAAAACGGTAGCTGGCTCATCGTGGCAGGAAAGGCTGGGAGATTGGCTCCGTTCACGGAATCTGGCACCTCAACGCTGATTCTTCCTCATAAGTTCGAAGTTGCAGAAACGAATATCCGGGATCCCCAGAGAATCACGAACAAGGAGACCATTCCGATCAATTGAAAGGATCATGTGGTCCCCCTTCAGATTGAGATCCTCCATTCCAGCATCCGCCAGTTTCTCACGCGCAACTTCCATCAGACTTTCACAATCATTGCGACTGATATATCCACTCTGACAGGCAAGATCGAGATTTATACCCTCGCACGAGGGTCTGTCTTCTTCGGCAAGCATTTCATCAAGACCATTCCAAAAACCCCAGATAGTTATATAATTATGATGAGAATTCAGCACAGGCTTTCCTTCAGGATCAAGCAGGGCGGAATGACGTTCATACCTGCGGGGATCTTCTATATATTCAGCCGACTCAAACTCCAGGCCTGTCATGTAAATAGCCCTCGGATAAACCGTTGAGACGCCCTTCCTGCTCAACTCCAACGCCAGCGCAAATTCTTCGAAAGGACTGTTATATCCCGCATCAATTATCTCTCTCCCCCTGGCGTCAGCAGGATCGAAATCGGGCTTTTCGCCTACACGCGAAATCTTCCAGACAATATTAATATTGTCCTTGGTCTTCGTGTAATACACTTCGTTTGTTTTGGACAATACCACTCGCTTGGTACGTCTCCAACGTTCAGGAAGAAAGAAATCAAACAACGCAGGTAGATTTCCGGCCACCCACATGTCGCCGTGAGTACTTTCGGTATGACCGAACACATAGTCGACACCCATAATATTTACATGATGAAGATGCGAAGGGAAAGGGCTTGAATCAACCTGTCCGAAACGCCGGGATTGTCCCTTAAGGTATTGAGTTCTCCTCGTTTGTTTAACATTGAGTTCATGTTCAGGAGTCCGGTCCAACAACTCGAAATCAACCAGAGCATAAGCGATTTCGCCCGACGGCTCTGTCATCAAGTTCTTATCATCAGTCGCCCGCACGATTATATGAGCCGGTTTCATATCCAAAACACGAAAACCACGCGTTGCCAGATCCAACGTGGCTTTCTTTGTAAGCTGCTCAACAATCTCAATATGCTTTTCCTTGGGTATGGAGGTCTGATCGAGAACTTCCACAACTGATGCGCCTTTAATCCACTCATAGATCAGGATATATTGCCTGTATACATCAAGCTCAATGTCCCGATGCTTGGCTTTCTTCTGGGCAATTTTTGACTCAGAACGTCCAGTCTGCCACAACTTAAGCCTTTCCGAGGGCACATATATGGCCAATGGCTTATGTGTACGGATTCTGCCGATGTCTGAACCATCACGCATTTCCATCAGAAGGGAGAATTCCTCGTACGGACTGTTAAATTCAGCCATTGCAAACTTATTGAGCGTAAGCGTATCGAAAGGCACCTGCTCGCCAACACGACACCACTTGACCACGAGGCTAAGGCTGCGTTCAGCAACAGCTTTTGTCTGAACCTTGTAGACAGTGCTTGTCCCAAGTAATCGCTCCCTGTTCTGATCGAACCATTCCCTTTCGAACCAGTTTTCAGGAAGAAGGTTTTCAGCAAAGGGTAAGCCGAATTTAGTGACATAGATGTCCCCCCCATCATGAGTCGTGAAATGCCAGTAATCCACGCCCAGCATCGAGACTATTGGCACCTGATCACATTTCTGGCCAGAAATGGAAGATTTATGATCCATAATCCCATACAATGAAAAAAAGAATAAAGATGCAACCCGACGATAAAAAGACCTACTTCAGCACCGAAGCCTATGCCTTCTTGGTCTTCTTGAACTCCTCGAATTCCTCAGCGTCGGAGAAAATCTTCTCACCGCATTTCTTGCAGGTTTTCATGCCATACCCGAAGGGGGTCTGACATTTCGGACATGTCCATCGTATTTTCATTTCTGCAAGCCACGCCGGCAGCCCTTTATCACGAACCGCATTCAGATACTTCTCACGCAAACCGTACTTGGGCGTCTCATTAAAGAACTTCGTTATTTTATCACAAGGGTACTGCTTACACTGACCACACGACTGAAGGTTTTTAGCCTTGGCGCATTTCCTGACTTCACATTTAGGAGCATATCCAGGCATCTTCTTTGTGCTTCGGCAACCCAGACACTTTATTTCAGAAGATTTCTTTGCCCCCATGCTTTCCAGGAAAGCAGGACAAGCTCCGCAATATATTCCACAGATGGCATCAACACATCCGTCAGACGATGCCGCAACACAGGTCTGCGCACACATCCACTTACAGGTCGCTACGGCAACGACAGTCTTACCTGCCCTGCCAATGAATTGCCTTCTTGATAAATCAGATAGCTTCATGCCCACCCTCCTAATTAATTAATAAATTACAGAGTCGGTTCATTAAAGCACGTAAAGAATTACTACGCAAAACAATTCAATAACCACCATGTTTATATGGTCTTAAGCCTTATTTCCGAGAATTTCATCCAGATCCTGCCGGGCCGTGGAAACAGGTGCTATATGGAATTTATCAACCAGCACTTGCAGTACTGCCGGAGTTACAAACGCAGGCAGGCTTGGACCAAGCTTGATATTTTTGATACCCAGATGCAAAAGTGTAAGAAGAATGCAAACGGCCTTCTGTTCGTACCAGCTTAGGATCAGAGAGAGCGGCAGGCTGTTCAAATCCACCTTGAAGGCTTCAGCCAATGCTGCCGCAATCTTGATAGCCGAATATGCATCGTTACACTGACCACAATCCAACAACCGTGGAATACCGCCAATATCCCCGAAATCCAGCTTATTGAAACGGTACTTACCGCAAGCAAGTGTAAGAATCACGCAGTCCTTCGGGACCGCCTGGGCAAACTCTGTGTAGTAATTCCTGCCACTCTTCGCACCATCGCATCCACCAATAAGGAAAAAGTGTTTTATTTTCCCCGTCTTGACCGCTTCAATAACTTTGTCAGCAACACCCAGAACTGCATTGTGCCCAAAACCTACCGTAATCATCTTAGGAGCACCATCCTGGCTGAATCCTTCGGCATCAAGAGCTGCCTTTATGACAGGCGAGAAATCACGATTCCTGATATGCACAACCCCCGGCCAGGCAACGAGTCCGCATGTGAATATGCGAGCCTTGTAACTTTCCCTCGGCTTCTGAATACAATTGGTTGTCATGAGCACAGCACCCGGAAATTGTTCAAATTCTTTCTGCTGATCCTGCCATGCTCCACCATAATTACCCGCCAAGTGCTTGTATTTTCTCAGCCCAGGATATCCATGCGCAGGAAGCATTTCCCCGTGAGTATAGATATTGATTCCCTTCCCTTCCGTCTGCTTTAGAAGTTCTTCCAGATCTTTCAGGTCATGACCTGAAACAACAATTGCCTTCCCCTTCAAGGGCTCAACCCGCACCTGGGTGGGTACAGGGTTCCCATATGTACCCGTATTGGCAACATCCAGTAATCCCATTACCTTCAGGTTAACCTCACCGCACTTCAGATTCATCAAAAGCAGATCATCAATAGACGGATCATTTCTGGTCAGGAAATCCATGGCTTCATGAAAGAAAGCATAAACATCGTCATCCTCTTTACCAAGAATCTGAGCATGATCCGCATACGCGGCCATACCTTTCAAGCCATACGTTAACAGCTGCCATAACCCGGTTATGTCAGGACCTGCAGATTTCAGCATGGATTCTATCCCCACTGATTCGCCCTGCTGAACCATGCCATTTATATCTTTGGCAGGCACCCAGGCAGCAGGGCCTGCCAGTTGCTCGACACTCCTGCCTGACCCCGGACAGGCACAGGCATCCTCGTAAAGTTTTTTTGCCTTATCGCGCAGTCCGGCAGCCGTTACAAGAATGCCAGCAAGCCTCTCTGGGTCGAAATTTACATTTGTCACCGTGGTAAACAGTGCCTCAACTACAAATCTGTCGATCGCCTTGTCTTTTACCCCCATCTCACGAGCCCTGCGGGCATACATTGAAATGCCCTTTACTGCATGAATCAAAAGATCCTGCAAAGCCGCGGTTCTCGCGTCCTTTCCACACACTCCAGCTATTGTACAACCTGTCCCTTTTGCCGTCTGCTCGCACTGATAACAAAACATACTCATATTTGTTCTCCTTTACCCTGCATTACATTCTTCAAGGTTATTTTTTTCTTTTTATACGTTTGTTGATCACAAATATATATCACCTCGCAAAAACAACATTGACCCAGGTCAAGAAATTGACTTTTTCTTTCGTGCAAGGAGAAAGACACCGGGCAGTCAGCGTCACCTTCCCGACTTCATGTTGTATTGCTCAAGGAAGTCACGTAATGCCACCGAACCCTTACCCGCAATATTGCGCACCATTTTATATCCGTCACCATAAATTTCAGAAGGATTCTCCTGGATTCTTTTATTCATAAAGTCTCTCCCGTAGAGTGTATTAATCATTGAAGCAACATATTCAGCAAAACCTTCCTGAACTTTCAGGTTCTGAATATTCGGATAATTCTCCTGCTGCCAGTCGTGCGCCAACTCATGAGCAATAACCTCAACCAACTTATCCGTCGGCGTTGAAGAAAGAAGGTATATCGTATGAACTTTCGTCACCTTCTCATCCTTGTTCCTCCCAATCACCTTCCCCATAAAACCTTTTGTCGTAGTTATGGTAGTCTCTGTTAATTCTTCGTAGAGATATGTACCGAATTCCGTCGCACCATTCTCCATTTGACTTTTTTGTCCCAGGGTATTTAAATCAACCAGCTTGAAATTGATAGCATGACCGGTCTTAACACCAAGCTTTTCCTCCATAAGTGTCCTGACCTCCCGGGCAAGCTCACGCATTCTATCATCACTGGTGACTGCAGTCTTCGCACACTCCCGGCAGATAAACCTGCCATCGGCAAGCTTGCTGCAATCTGCCGGCATGGTACAACAGAAGCATCTCGGCTTTGATGCACACCTTGAACAGAAGATACGCTCAGTAGTACCGCGAACAACAATCGCCTCAGCCGTTTTCTCTCCGCAGGACGAGCACGCAGGTAATGAAGATCGGAAACACACATCACTGCAATATATAATATTGTCTGAGTCTTTAATGTAATTTGAGCCAGGTGTTATGATCTGACCACACTTCTCGCATGACAACCTGCGAATCTGGGCTCCATAAACGTGCCGGGGAAGAATACCTCCACACAACATCATGATCGCCAGAATAAATCTGATCAAATATGGCATATATTGCATAATATTGTAATTACGTCGCATAACACAAGTCAACCCCTGTATTTCTTAACCGCCAACGGCAGAATATCGGTATTTTACCGGACTTGAACAATTCTGAGACAGTAGCTATAGTTGTAATGTAATCGGGAATAAACATGACTGATGTATTGTTCAAATGCTGGAAATGTTCAAAGAACCTGGCAGTCTCCACAAAGAGGATAGGTAAAACATACCCTTGTCCCCAATGTGAACAGCCTTTAATGATACCAGACTCCACAATTTTCTACAGCTGTCCGGTCTGTAATTGGAGCCTTTGTTCCCCATCCAAGCATGCCGGAGAAACATTGACCTGTCCAAACTGTGACACATCTCTTATAGCGCCAGAAAATACTTCTGAAGATTCGGACGAAGACCAGGCAATAACGATAAGATGTATCAATTGCCACCAGGGAATGGCATTTGACATGGACCACTACCATGAGTTAATAGGAAAGACAGTTGACTGTCCGACTTGCAGCCGGAAAATAAATATACCGCAGGGGAATTTAAAACCGAACTCCGAGGTTGTTCTATAAAAGAAAAGGTGAAGCATGGCCGCTAAAATCGATCATTTAAGATTAAAACTTGATCAAATGTCTGAGAGAATTGTCAGCGGACTTAAAGATCGATCACGCTATCTTGTAAATAACGGCGTATTCCTGGAAGAATTCTGCAACGGCATGACTTGGTTCAAATACAGGTTATTCAGAGAGCAGAGCCTTGACTCCGAGTTCGGAAGATACGAGTTTGAAGATCAGCACCCTTTGCTTTTCAAGAAAGACCAGCTGGCATCGCCGAAACGTCCTAGGCCCCATTCAGATCTGGGAATAGTGCTTGTGCCGATTGACAATGGCCCGGAAATTCTGAACATGTACAGAGACATTGTCGGCAAAATATGCCAGATCGGAGAAACGTCCGACAACTACGGTGAAATTGCAAAACTGGACGTCAGCAATGTCTTGACTCTACATGAAAGAATATGCGGTTTTGCGGCAAAAGTTGCAGAATACAAGATAGAAAAAGAACCGAGAACTCTCCATTTCGATCCGGACTTCCTGCGAAGTTACCTGACCGATACTGAACGGGAAAAACAAGTAATGGATTACGCTTTGACTCTTGCAAGGAAAGAACAACTGCCTAACGCGGAAGTCATGCCCACATTTTTCAGGACCATAATAGACAAGACCCTCGACTTGGAAGTTGACTACATCCTTAAAGCTGGTGAAAACAGAAGGAACCAAGTTCCCCGCTCACCTGTCGGATTCGGCCAAACACCAAAAAGCCCTGAGCCCAAAAGGGCCGGCTGGGGAACCAAGTGAAGACTCACGCGGGAAGCCGCGTGACGTCCGGCTGGAAAACAGGACTAAACGGCCTCCTCTGATTCTTTTTCACCACAGCAAACTGGCAAAGGCGCGTAAAGCCCCATTCCCGGGGTGTTACTCAACAATCTCCGGAGTCCCCTCGAAATCGAGCACCACAACCGATGCAATCTTATCAGGCGCCGCAGGAGGAACAGCTATGGTAATTTTGTTGCCTCCACTGGAAGCTTCCAGGGTTTTGCCTCCGGCAAGCAGAAAAGCCTTTTGCGGTTTTGACGCAATACATGGAACTATAAGTTTCCCATCTGTCGGCCAATCAAAGACATGCAAATACAGGCGAGTCTTTCCATCAGCCATCTTTTTCTGGGTACAGCGTCCCCATGCAAGACTCTTAAACGGACTTGCTGTTGTTCCATAGATTGCATCGCAGTTAACCTTCATCCATGCACCAATAGCACGGAAAGAATTAATTGTTTCAGGCGTGACACTCCCATCACCCTGGGGACCGATATTCAGCAGGTAGTTACCGCCCTTGCTGGCAATATCAACAAGGTTACGAATGAGCACTTCGTCCGACTTCCAAGCCTTGTCATGGTCACTATAACCCCAAGTGGTATTCAACGTCATGCACGTTTCCCAGTCAACACCAGGCATACCTGTAGCTGGAATATGTTGTTCAGGAGTTATAAAATCACCATATTTGGATTCGAGATTGGGAATGAAACCATCCGTCCCCATGCTAGCCCACCCTGCTTCTTTACAACGAAATAAGCGGTTATTCATGATGATGCCTGGCTGTTTACCTCTCACAAGATTCATAAGGTCAAATGCGCGCCAAGCCTCGTCACCCTGAAAATCCTGAGCACTATAATCCCACCAAACGACATCCACCTTGCCATAGTTCGACAGTAATTCAGCCACCTCTCCGTGGAGATAATCCAGATATTTGGAATGAGATCTTTCGCCATTAGGATAAGGTTTCCCCTTGAGTGGATGCGGTAACTGCTTTGACTTGGCGTACTCGTACTGATCGTGATGCCAGTCTATAACCGAATGATAGAAACCCACACGCAACCCCTCACCCCTGGCAGCATCCACAATTTCCTTAACAAGATCACGTTTCAATACAGACCCTGCATCATAGTCACTGATTTTTGAATCGTGTAATGCAAAACCGTCATGGTGTTTCGTGGTAAAAACGATATAGCGACAACCAGCATCTTTCGCAAGCTTAGCCCATTCTTTTGCGAAATCCGGGGCCGGCTTGAACAAAGGAATCGCACTTTTTGCATATGTATCGGTATCAGCCTTTACTCGTTGCTGTATCCACTCCATACCGCCTTTTGTGCCCACAGGTTTACCTTCCCAAGTACCCGCGAGGCCTGAGTAAAGGCCCCAGTGAACAAACATTCCAAAACGTGCCTCACGCCACCATGACATTCTTGCATCACGATCCACCGCAGATTCTTCTGCTGCGAATAATGGAGAAACAGCCATTGAGCAGATAAAAAACAAAGCAAACACCGATATAAGCGATTTGATATTCATTCATACCTCCCTATTCTTAGTAATTAAACAAAATTCAACCTGCCTTGACGAGAGAAACAGCATCTTTTGTTAAACGAGTAATCTCATCGAATCTTTTTGCTGAAATCGCCTCTTTCTTCACCATCCAGCTTCCACCGCAAGCCAGCACCTTGGTAAACCTGAGATAACTCATTATATTTACCGGACCTATTCCGCCAGTCGGTACAAATTTGATCATTGAATACGGAGCACTTATAGCCTTAAGCGCCTCGACACCTCCATACGTTTCAGCAGGAAAGAATTTCAGCACTTTCAACCCGAATTCCATGGCCGCCTCAATTTCAGTAGGCGTGCAGACACCAGGTACTATTGGAATACTATTCTCAACACAGTAACCGACAACTTTCGGATTAAAACCTGGACTGACAATAAACTGAGCCCCGGCATCCAGAGCTTTTTTAACCTGGTCAATAGAAAGCACTGTTCCCGCCCCAAGCAGCAAACCGCCAACCTTAGAAAGTCTCTTAATTGCATCTGCTGCCGCAGCCGTACGGAATGTCACTTCGGCACATGGCAACCCACCATCCATCAACGCTTTTGCCAACGGCTCAGCATCGTCCGCATTTTCGATAACCACCACCGGCACCAGCTTGTACTTCTCCATTTCTTTTATAACGTCCGTCATCGCCCAGCTCCTTAATCAAATCATTTCAGCGCCTGCAATTGAATTCATACACCTCATTATCTACTATAATTTACACTACTCTATCAAGGCTCACGTCCATGAATCTATGTCACAGGGTAAAACCGCGACTGGTTATTTCATAACTTTCACGCTGGAGATTTTATCAGATATGCGCCATGCATGATCTTTCACCTGCATCCCGAGTTTGGGAAAGCTGCTCATGGGAATCCGCGTCGATGGCCCAGTGACCCATATTGTCGCGACAGGGTAGGAATACTGGTCAAGGATTGGCGCCCCCACACACCTCATTTCTTCCATCCACTCGCCTCTATCAACTGCGTACCCAATCCTGCGAACTTCAGACAACTCTTCACGTAAACGATCCTTCGATGTAATCGTATTTTTGGTAAAACGTGTAAGCGTAAGTTTACCGAGGATCCTCTCTCGCTCAGCTTCCGGCAAAAAGGCCAGCAGGCATTTACCGGGCGCACCAACATAAAGAATCTGTTCAGTCCCTACATCCATCAGGAACTTGAATGGATGCAACCCTGGAACCTGCTCTATCGCCACCCCCTTACATTCAGAAGCTAGCAGCGTCCCCAGAAGAACAGTCTCTTTCGTCAGATTCCGCAGGTCCCTCATTACATCGATAGCAATCTCAGATAGATTAGCTTCACTGATCGACGCACTTCCAAGCGAAAGCAGCTTTTTCGAAATCCTGAACATTTTCGTTTTCTCTTCCCGATCAAGATATCCCCGGTCAATCAATGTCATCGTTATCCGGTAAACACTGTTCATGGAGATTCCAAGCGCACGGGAAAGTTCGGTCATATTCATGCCTGCCGGATTATCCCTAAGCATGTCAAATATGGAAAGCGCACGATCAAGGTTGGGAACGTTATAAGGCGACTTTTCTCTTGTGGCCATTTTTTACTCTCCTGTACTGGATCAAAACTGCCGATTCATACATAAAACATGATTCCCGGCGGGCTTAAGTCCGCCGTTTCACTGTCAACCCGACGGGATAAGTATTCATTTCGATATGGCACGACGAAGAATGTTGTGCGTAATTTTCCGGACACGTTCATCGGGCCCATGCGGACGGCTCCAATGAGACCACGGCAGGGTATGCCCAGGAGGCATACTTAGATCCTGACACCAGAATATTGTGGCAGCATTGAAAACCAAGTTCCCCTTTGGTCCTGGATAAATCGTAGCCGCCCAATGCGATAGTTTGTCACCGCCCACCCATGCCGCTCCTTCGGCAACTACTTCGAGACCAGGTATGTCCGCCGGACCACCATGATATTCCCAACCAACAAGGCCAGGAATACGGTCGCCCTTTTTCAGTCCAGTCCCCTTGAATATCCAGTGTTCAGGCTTTGTGACGATCCAATCCCCGCCGCCATTAATTGGTTGTGTATTTCGTGCCCCCATCAAGAAACCTTCATCCGGACCTCTTTCCGGAAATGGGCCATGCTTATCCTGACGTTCCTTCGCATAATCATTTTCGGCACCATAGGGCCCGCCACGAAAGAAAATCCGGTTATGAATACCGTTACTATTTGCACGAAAAGGACTGACCCAGCAAACCGCATTCCCGGATAGAAACATCAAACTTACCCCGTCATTCCTCATTTTCTCGACACTGCGGAACTGGCGAATATCCCAGTATTCGTCGTGCCCCACACTGATGAAGACCTTGCACTTCAGCCCACGGTCAGGCGAGAGCATATCGCTGTTTGAACAATAGGTTACATCATAACCATTCTCTTCAAGAAAATATGAAAGGGGCTGCTCAAAGGAAAGAAATTCGCCGGAACCGACCGATAGAGGATCATTGACAATACCGGTATATTGCGACTGACGCCCATAAGGCCTGTCAAAACTCACATCAGCCCATGGCCCCTGCCCACCCTTGGGATGTGTATAAACTGAGAATTTTGTCGGCCACCGGTTATATGCCTGCCAGGTATTGTCGGAACATTGTAATAGAATATCGGCTGAACGATTGTCCTTTACAATAAATATGACGTAACTTTGCCAGTAAGATTCATCAGCGCGTTCAGGCAACGTTGTCAGCCGGCCCAGATAGACCCCGCTGACCCAGTCTTTAGGAATTGTTAGTTTAGTCGCCGCATCCCAACAACATTCGTGTATGTCCTTGGCGCCAGGAACAGGAACCGCCTGAGCCTTACCCTGAAACGGACCAAGCTTCGTCATCAGTCTGGCACCTTTGCCGCCATAGTAACCCGTCCGGAATATCTCAATCTCGAAACGTCTCACGGGATCGGTGGACACCATGATATCAATAGTCTCGCCCGTAGAAACACTCTGCCGTGAGCAATAGCCCTCTATCCATGGCGACCGGAAATTATCCTTATCCACGCGCACACGCGTAAGCTGCCAGTCGACCGCACCGGGTTTCGAATTCTCCTTGCGAATAATACCGGCGGCACCAACCGGAACCACCATCGAACAAATCAATAACAGGCCAAACACCACTCCCATAACATGATTTGCAGCGGAGAAATGCCAGCTCGCCAGATATTGCATTCTATGATTATTTTCCATGAGATAACTCCTGCAGTTAGTATTAGCGAACAAAACTCAACTCTCCTGAAACCGGAACATTTCTACAGTTTCATGACTGATAGCGCTCGCGGCAGCTTCATCACACATTACAATAGCATCCTGGTGCAACTGCAGTGCCGTTACTGTCCACATATGACTTATCGAGCCTTCAACCCCATGCTTCAGAGCCTCTGCTTTATCTTGGCCACTCACTACAAGCAATACCTGTTTTGCATCCATGATAGTACCAACACCAACCGTTATCGCACGAGCAGGGACCCTGCCAGGATCATTACCAAAGAATCTTGCATTGGCTTCTATTGTCTTTTTGTTCAGTTTTTGGACATGCGTCCTTGAACTCAACGAAGAACCCGCAACATTTAAAGCTATATGGCCATCGCGCCCAACCCCTGCTATGAAAAGGTCTACCCCTCCTAAATCGGAAATCATCGCTTCGTAGTTTGCAGCTTCTTTCTCCAGATCCCGGGCATTACCACTCGGGATATGTGTATTCTTTTGTGGAATATCAATATGTCTGAAGAAATTTTCATACATATAGGTTCGATAACTTTGCGGATTCTTCTCAGGTATATCCACATACTCATCCATATTAATAGTTATGACATTCTTGAACGAAACCAGCTTGTCTTTAAACCTGCGGATGAGTTCCTTGTATGTTCCCAGAGGCGTTGATCCTGCCGGCAATCCCAGAACAAATGGACGACTTTTATTGTCGTAATTATTTATTACTTTGCAGATATGATCCGCTACTTTACTGGAAACAGTCTCATAATCAGGATATATCAGAAGACGCACAGGACACCTCCTTATAAAATGGAATCAACTTAACTTTATAATTGTGACATTCAGGCTCCTCTATCGTCAACTTCAAAGGCAGCAAAGTAACGCAGGTCTGGATTTCAATCTATATCCTCTTCCATTGAAGAAAGAAAATAGTTAATATCCTTATAAATGAACGCTGTTATTCTTTCTATCGGAGATGAATTGGTTCTTGGCCAGACCATCGACACCAATTCCGCATGGCTCAGCAGTCAGCTGGCCGCCGAGGGAGTAATGACGGTATACCATCAGACCGTGCCAGACCAGATTGATGACATTTCCTCGGCTATTACTACTGCGTCAAAATCAGCAGACCTGCTGATCATTACAGGTGGCCTGGGACCTACAAAAGATGATCTGACACGCAATGCTCTTGCAAAGGTTTTAAATCAGCAACTTGAACTTCATGAGGCATCCCTCGACCGCATCAGCCTATTCTTCAAATCGCTGGGTCGCGAGATGCCGCCGTCAAATAAAATCCAGGCAATGCTTCCGAAAGGCACCTCACCACTCAATAATGATTGGGGCACAGCACCAGGAATTGAAGCGACAATCAGTAATTGCAGGATATTCGTCTTTCCCGGTGTTCCAAGGGAAATGATGCAGATGTTTAACCGCTACGTTCTACCGGCGATTCCCACGAATATCAAGCGATGCATATTGACGGAAACAATCAATACATTTGGAGCTGGAGAATCAACAGTTGCAGAGAAACTCGGAGACCTCATGCAGCGCGACCGAAATCCACTTATCGGAACTACTGTCTCCGGAGGCATTGTCTCGATCCGTATTCGAAGTGACTTTCCCGCGATTGACACAGCCAGGAGCCAGCTTGAGGCCACAGTGGATATAATACGAGGCAGGCTGGATGAACTTGTCTTCGGCCGCGGTAAAGACACATTGCAGGAAGTTGTCGGAACCCTTGCAAGATACCGGAAAAAGAAACTGGCCACAGCAGAAAGCTGTACAGGAGGCCTTGTGGCACGCATGCTGACCGACGTTACGGGATCGAGCGATTATTTTATCGGGGGCTGGGTTGTGTATTCAAACGATCTGAAAACCAGGGAACTTGGTATCCCTGTCGAACTTATCACAGAATATGGTGCCGTAAGTGAGCAGGTGGCATCAGCAATGGCTCTCCAGGCACTTCTAAAAGCTGGTTCCGATCTGTCTGTCTCTCTCACCGGCATAGCCGGCCCCGGCGGAGGAACACCGGCGAAGCCGGCTGGGACCGTATGGATTGGAATAGCAACCAAGAATGACGGCAAAGCGTCAGCGACTGCACAGCGATTTATTTTCCCAGGCGATCGATCCATTGTAAGGGACCGCGCAGCAAAAACAGCCCTCAACATGATGCGATTAAGCCTTACAAGAGGGTATACATAATACCGCAAGTAATAACCAGCCATACGAGAAAAGTTTCCAGGCGTATTTACTTATTCGGAACTGTAATTGTTCGTCCTATCCACAGGTTCTTCTCATATTCCAGCCATTCGAGGCTGCTGATCTCCGGTTGACCAGACGAGATTACGATCAGCCGATCCTTTGCACGCATTGCGTTACTCCAAGGCTTATAAGCAGCCCAGCCCCCGTGGTTGAATTGAATATTTCGAAGAACCTTGAGATTCTCCTCCGTCATTAAACCCGCTTCAAAGCCATACACATAACGCCACTTTCCCGATGGATACTTAAAAAAGAATAAATCAAACACATCCATCTGCGAATTATAAACAACGCCGCCATCGCCGGGAAGCCAGTCATTACCGATATTCTTACCCGCATCAGAACTTCCGGAATATAAATTTACACAATCCCCATATTTCACAGGAACGACCGCTCGGCTCCACCTTCCATCCAAATCGCCTGAAGCACTGAGTATCAACCCCAGGCATAATCCTGCAGGCAAAACAAGCCTGACTGAGAAGCTTTGCGACTTAAAAGACATCAGGATATCCTGAATGACAAAGGCCAACCAGAGTTGCGCAGAAGGCAAGCCCCATTCATTCCATAGCCTGCTCACATGCAGACCTCCAAGCCATCCAATTGCCGCTAAAGTTAGAAGGAAACGCTCTGCAGAGTCATGCAGCCAGACTTGCGTAACAACATACCGTACAAGGAAGACAAACCCTATAGCCAGGAGATAGATCAATCTGCCGGAATCAGGCTGAAATTCCCCTACCAGCATACGGGCCAAGGCACCGTTCCCAAATGATAAAAACGGGATCTCCAGCAACTGATAAAGATAGGAAAAAGGACGACCTGTAAACATCGCCCCGAGCAAAACGCCAACCAGCCAGCAACCACAAAACCTGACAGCATCACCTTTGCGACCCGAAAGAACAAATGCCATTACAAGAAGAATCCAGAGATACCACGCCGTACCATGTACGAACGTCGACAGGGCAATCAGCCCGATAGTTGCCGCCTGGAGCAATAAAGTTTTCCGCTCGTTACGACCCCACAATGCAAGCAACACCAGCAACACAGTCTCTGTCAAAAGATACGGTCGTCCACGGGTAAGTCGAAACATGTAATTTTCAGGCAGGGCGAGACATGCCAATAACATAGCCGCAACCCATGATTCAGGCCGCCGAAAAAATGGTACTGCAGCAACCGAAACAAAGATAAACAGCAAAGTCCACTCAACAAAAACCAATTGCTCTTTACCCATGCCAAAATACAAATGCAAGACGCTCAAAAACGCATGCCATCCAGGATGTTGATCCACAGACATACACTCGCGAAGAAGGACAATCTCGCCCCAACTTCTACCAGAAACCACTTTCGCCGCGTGGCGCAGGCAGTCATCAAACGGCAGAAACTGGAACCTTATAAATAAAATTGCAGGTATAATAAGAATTGATGCGTAAACAAGAAGACGGACACCTAGGGCCAGCACGTCATCGCGGGCAGACTGCTTAATATCATTTTCGTCTGACACAATACCCACCTATTATTCATGCGCATTCAAATAACGCTAAAGGCATTAAGAATCACGACAAGAACTATTTAACACGATTAGCTTCCAGGAAGCGCCCAATCGTCTCCTGCCCGTCAGAATTATCCGTCAATCCGCCATAACCTCTCATTCGTAATTCCGACAGCAAAGTCAACCAGTCCTGACCATCCCATGTCCGATGAAGTTTCAACCATGCCCGGAGTTTTCTGACAGGCAACTTTGGTTTGTTCTGAAAAACAGTCACTTAAGAAATATCCCGAAGAAATAAATGGCCACCGCACGGGTGTCCGCAAATTACCATCGTCAGCCAGCCCCAGTAGCACCTGCCGCGCGATCATTCTGATTCGCAACAGCAGCTTTCGCTGAATCATAAACAAAAGGTCCGCATCCCAGCACTTTGAGGTCCTTGTCCAGCAGGCAGAAAAATGGCACCGCGGCAACACCAAAATATTTCTTGCTTATCGAACAGTCAGAATCAATGACCAACCTGGTACCAGGCGTCTTCTGTTGATAAACATCACGAACCTTGTCTGCCGTTTGTCCAAAGCTCACTACTGCATAAGCCAGTTTGGCGGCTGCATAATCCTTCTTCAGGCGCTCCAAGTCATCGATAGCCTCCATGCTGAACGGGCAAGTAGTCGAGCCAAAGAAAATCATAACGCCAGTATCTCCGCATAAATCAGACAGGGAAACCGACGTTCCCTCTGCATTGGGAATATTAAAATCTTCGACCATATCACCCACCTTGACAGAAGGCTGGGTGTACATTTTTTTTGTGGCACCGGGAACTTCAGCAACCAGCTCCGCAACCATTGTCTTCACCTTGTCAGGCTCACAGCCACCGCTGAACCGGACAACACCCTCCCTATCCATGATGTAGAGAGTGGGATAAAAGAAAAAATCAAGTCGGTCGGCAATCTTCCTGTCCTGATCCACGACATATTCCAGGCTGGCCGCGATATCACCAGCTGGTTCAAGCACTTTCCCGGCAAGCGGCACATCAATCCTGCAAATCTTTACACCATCTTTTTTCGTCGCAGAAAATTCAGACAGGAACTTTGTGGCGGCCTCCGTTCCAGGGCAGCCAGCCATTCCAAGCAAAGCCACTACAACACTCCCCTTGCCATTCATTACAGGATCAGGAGGAGAAACCGGCTTATCGACACGAACAATCGGCTTTGTCTCATTAACTGCCGTATTACTACACGACACCGCCCCAATCACGAGGCCAAGAACACCAAAAAAGACAACTATATGACGTCCAATCTTTATAATACCATTAGGTTACTTCAGTGTGAACAAGTTCACAAGAAAACTTTTAGGGCTACGGTTGACAAACACAGCCACATGCTTCAAAATGATAAAAATAAAGGTTCAATTTGAATCCAGGCATTAACAGGGAGGCACCATATGAACGAGAAAATCCTGCTTCACACCCTGTTGGATAACATTCCTGATCACATCTATTTTAAAGACCTTGAGAGCAAATTCGTCCTCATAAATAAGGCACAGGCACGCACCCTGAAAGTAGCCCATCCTAATGATGCTATCGGTAAGACTGATTTTGATTTTTTTTCTGATGAACATGCAAAACAAGCCTATGAAGATGAGCAGAAAATCATTAGAACAGGCGAACCAATGGTTGCCGTCGAAGAAAAAGAGACATGGCCAGACGGATCAATAACCTGGGCTTCATCAACCAAGGTACCGCTGTACGATAGTCAGGGCAATATTATTGGAACATTTGGCATCTCGCGGGACATAACAGAAGTAAAGAAAGCTAGGGGTGCCATGGAAGAGGCAGAACGAAATCGTGTTATGCTTGAAAGCATAGGCGCTGTTTGCCACCACATGGGCCAACCTGCAACAGTTATCTTGACCACTTCAAACGTTCTCGAAAAGAGCCTGCAAAATGCCGACAAGTCCTTGTACGAAATGGCAAAGGATATTTCAGAAGCCGCCCAGGTACTTGGCGAAAAGCTCCACAAACTTAACGAGGTAAATTGCTACAAAACGGAAGAATATGTGAACGACATAAGGATAGTGGAGGTTTAACACAGGCAATCAATGGGCATGGCACCTTTTATCGTTAATTGTCTGTTGCTTTACCTTGTGGCTCCCCTGCTCTCTCAGGGCTTTGCTGCAGACTCTTTACAACATATCGATCCTGCGCCACCTCATTTTTTCCCAAAACCTCAGGACATCAAACAACCATCGGCAATAAAATATTCCTCTGGTTTTTGTTCCGGTAAACCGCAAAGTCTTACCAGTCTGGCAGCCACCAGTGACTGGCCGTGCTTCCTGGGCCCCTCACACGACGGAACCTCACCAGAAACAGGCATAAGGGACCATCTCAACCCACCTCCATCAGGACAAACATATCCGGCACCTCTCTGGTCGGTAACAAAAGGAGAGAGTTATTCAGCCCCTTCCATAAAGGGAAACAAACTCATCTTGTTCCATCGCCTGCATGAAAATGAGGTTATCGAATGCCTTGACGCCATCAGCGGGGATCTTTATTGGTCATACAACTATCCGACCACATACAAGGACCGATTCAATTACCTCAATGGCCCACGCGCTTCCCCTGCAATTGACGAGAATCACGTTTATACCTGCGGCGCGCAGGGAATGCTTCACTGCTTCGATCTCAACACTGGGCACCTGTACTGGAAGAGAAATCTTCTCAGGGAATTCGAGGCCGATGAAGGCTTCTTTGGTTTCACTCCTTCTCCTCTTATTGAAAAAGAAATACTGATACTGAATATTGGCGGAAAACGCGGCGGAACCGTTGTAGCCTTGAATAAGTATAAAGGTACACTTAAATGGCTCTCAGACAATCACTGGGACAGAAGTTATGCCACACCAGTTGTTTCTACAATGCACAACAAAAGGATTCTCTTTGTATTTGCCGGAGGAATGTCAGATCCGCCCGTCGGTGGCTTGCTCGGTATTGACCCGGAATCAGGCAAAATCCATTTCAGTCACCCCTGGCGAAGTCCTCGTTATTTCTCCGCCAACGCATCTTCTCCCGTCATATCAGGCAACCGTATTTTTGTATCTTCTTCATATGACATCTACGGAGCAATGATTGAAATTCAGCAGGACATGACAGATAAGCTAGTGTACAAAACAAGGAATTATGCATCACACTGGATGACCCCCATCCTGCGTAATGGACATCTCTACGGTTTCTTCAACAACATCCTGGTCTGCATGGAATGGGAAACTGGCACCCTTGTCTGGAAACAAATTCTTAAACAGGTTGAGAACGATAACGAAGTCGAAAGCCGGAAATCCCTGCCCGGCAGGAAATTTGGTGCCGACCAGTACAGGGAGCCGCCGGGCAAGCAGGGTTTCGGGTTTGCTTCCCTGATCTGGGCAGACAATCATTTTATATGCCTGGGAGAAACGGGACTGCTGGCATGGCTGGATCTTTCTCCGAAGGGATGCCGCATTATCTCATCCTGCAGGCTCTTCACCGCATCCCAGACATGGACAGCACCTGTACTGAGCAAGGGTTTGCTCTACATCAACCAGAATCTTCCAAGCGAAAACTCTCCATCCCGGCTGCTGTGTTACGATCTTCGATAAACTTCATTCGGAAAGTTTCAGGACCAATCCACGTTCAACTTGGCTTCTTTCGTGATTTTTCGGGGTAGTACCTGTTAATTATCCCAGCCGTCTCCTTAAGCCATTTTTTCCTTTGCCTCTCTGTACTGGCAACCACAATATTGAACATTCTCCGGTAAAACACCCGAACACCGCAAAGACCAAACACGCAATCCTTCCATATCCTCTCAAGAGGATCTCCAAAAGCTCTTTTCTCTCTTCCGGATTTGGTATTGGAAGTGTTGAATACAATTGCCGATCGCGCCTTCAATAATCCTCTCGGAACCCCTTCCCCCTTGTCACCCCCTACAAATTCGTATGCAACCCCTGGCCGAATAACCCTGTCAATCCAGCCCTTTAGAATTGCCGGAGGCTGTCCCCACCAGTTCGGGTGGACAATGACTATGCCGTCCGCAAATGAAATCTGCTCGCAATGTTTTCGAACACAAGCCGTCAGCCTGGCTTTCTTGTAAAACTCAGAATGACACAAAAGAGGATCAAACTGTTCATCATACAGATCGTGAAAAATGATCTGGTGGCCGTTCTCAGCAAGAGTGTTAATGCAAGTCAGCGCTATTGCATGGTTGAAACTGCCCTTGTCCGGATGCGCCAGAATTACCACCACTTTCATCTCTGTACCTATTCCTTCTTGAATTTTATCACCCGAAACGACGTGAAATGGCCCCAATGCTCTTCATTGCCCGGCCCCTGGTAAACCTGCAGACTCACCTTCGGTTCGCCCTTTACGGGGAGCATGCATTCACCGGCATCTTTCCACACCTCACTGCCGGAAGGACGGTACTGCCCGCGCAGCTTGTCACCCGCAACAAGGAACCTGACATCAAGTGTGAATGACTGAACAGGAATTTTTGCAATCGTCCTCGTCTTGTCCGCCTCTTCACGCCCCATGACCAGGCACAGAACCTTGTCCACCTGTTCCAGGCCTATCTTGACCATGTTACTGTCGTCGTAGTACCAGACAAGGTCGATTTGCTCATACTGTGCTGTCGGCCTGTTCGAAACAGTTACCGAAACTTCAACAGGTTGTTTTGCCGGATCAGGTACCGCGTGAACAATTACGTTCTTCGCATTATTCGCCCCACCCCACATGTTGCCGGGTTGAATCCGCATCTCCAGCCCCTTTTCAGTCAAGCGCCAGCCCTTTGGATCCTCCCGCACCCACGACCACCCATCGCCCAGCTTTCCATTGAAATCATCCCTGAAGATGACGTCATTGTCCCGAGCCATCATGCTTGGAGCACAAAACATCAATACCAACACAGTAACACTGAATATCTTCATATCGATCATCTCCTTGCTCTGTATTAACTACAATACCCCACGATCCTGACAACTGTCAAATTTCCATGGAATAACAAAAATCATGTAACCTTTCGTCATCAACTTTGGTATATATGCATGAGAAAAACGAGGATTCTATGAAGCAACATTCATTTCGCATGTTCCGCGTAAAGACCATTCTGTATGCAACCGCATACCTGGTCGCATTTTCCCTGAACACCATTCGCGCCGACGAAAAGGTCAACGCACAACTGCGTGCACTTTTCCCGAAATACGACTCCGACAGGAACAGCGTTCTGTCGCAGGATGAACAGGCGAAGGCGGCTGAATCCGTCAAAACACTGCACGGCAGGTCCTGGGAACGCCAGGTCCAGGCACTTTTCAAGTCTGCAGCTGACTCGCATGGATCGGTCAGTTCCGCCAGCTGGCTCAAGGAGGTTGAAAAATACGGCAAGCAGAGTATACCACCGAAGCAGACATTACGAATTGCCATGAGCGATGGCATTCACCTGGCAACAGACGTTTATCTTCCTGCTGGCAAAGGACCATTTCCAGTCGTCCTAACGCGTACCCCGTATGGCCGCAGCGGCAAGAACAAAAGTGAAACAGGTGAGAGATTCACACGGAACGGATGTGCCTATGTGGTGCAGGATATGCGCGGACGCTTTGACTCTGAGGGCGAAAGCATTCCCTTTAATGGATGCGGATGGAGTGAACATAAAGATGGTATTGAGACACTGGCATGGATACGAAAACAACCATGGTGTAACGGCAAAATCGGCACCATCGGAGGATCAGCCTGTGGCATTACACAAAACCTTATGGCTGGCGCAACCGCTGAATATTGGCCAGATGTTCAGTATATCAATGTTGCAGCAGCCAGTCTCTACCATGACGCTGCTTATGTAGGCGGCGCATTGCGTAAATGTCAGGTTGAAAACTGGAGCACTAACAATAAATTCGACCCGAAGGCAATCCAGCTCATGCGTGACCACCCCTGCTATGACAGTTACTGGCATCAATTCGATACAACCCGCAAATTTGCAGCCATGAAAAGCCCGGCCATTCACGTCGGAGGCTGGTTCGATACATTTGCGCAAGGCACCATCGATGCATTTACAGGCAGGCAGCATCAAGGTGGAGAAGGCGCTCGTGGCTGTCAGAAACTGGTAATGGGACCTTGGTGTCACAGTGGCTTTCGCAAGGAAGGCGTAGGAGACTTGGTCTTCCCTAACGCCCAACATCCTGACAAATATTCATGGGAACGCCTCTTCGAGTATTACCTTCTTGAGTTCGACAATGGAATAAAAAACGAGCCAGCTATTTCGTACTATACCATGGGCGATACATCAATAAAAGACGCCCCGGGAAACGAATGGCGATCTGCCGACAACTGGCCCGTTCCCGCAAATGATACTGCCTTCTACTTTCACGCGGATAAAAGGCTTTCAGGCGCGTACCCTGCGCCCGGAAACATTTTTCTCGAATACACATTCGACCCGACCAACGCCTGCCCGACCATTGGCGGGAAGAACCTCACCATCGATCGCGGCCCGCGCAACCAGAAGCCAATCGAAAGCCGCAGCGACGTGATACTTTTCACGAGCCCGGCGCTCAACGAGCCCGTCGAGGTAACCGGACGGGTAAAGGCGAAAATATTCATTGAATCATCCGCTGTTGATTCCGATCTCTCGGTACGGCTGTGTGATGTCTATCCTGACGGCAGGAGTTTTGAAATGGCGGAAGGAATGCTGC
>MHBM01000137.1:6976-10547 GCA_001804885.1 Lentisphaerae bacterium RIFOXYA12_FULL_48_11 | reverse complement strand
CAAAGTTGAAGAAGCCACGGTTGACTGCTGGTCAACAAGCGTGGTGTTCAACAAGGGGCACAGGATTCGCGTCATAGTGACATCGAGTAATTATCCCAGGTTTGATGTCAACCCCGGCACCGGCCAGCCATGGTCCAATACCGGGGAAAAGCTGAAGCAGACCAACAGGATTCACTGCAGCAGCGAACGTGCTTCCTGTATCATCCTTCCTGTTGTCGCAGGAAAAAATGTTTCGAAGTAAACATCTGGCCGTTTACTTGTTTCCCGGCACTTCTGCAAACGCGCCTTCAAACTCAAACCATGTCACCGTCATCCAGTCACCGCCGGAATTATCAACAGTAACATTGTGCAAACCGGCAGGGATGTCGAAACTGAAGGTCTTGTCATACTCGCCGGCTTCACCATCATTCTTGTGATCACGATCGGGCAATTCCTCGACCCTGGCAGGCTGCTCATCCACCCGACACTCAAGGCGTGCCCCCATCGTCGCCACTGCCCTTACATGGATATGCAGCTTGCCCGGCTTCACTGCATTGACAAGAAACGTTGGCGGATTGCGTAATTCCTGGTGAAGCTTACCCTGAATGTAACTATTGAGTTCATCCGCATTCGCCACCATACCGCCGGGTTGTACCGCAAACCGGTTACGTACCGGCCTTGACCAGAATCCGGTTGTGCGCGTACGGGCTGGATCCTTGACCAGATCCAGGTTAACACTGTCACCGTACTGCAATACCGCCACGCTGTAGGCATCCAGTTCTCCGAGGATCAGCTCAAGCTTGCCGGAATCCAACTTGCAAACTACAGGCTTCTCGCCGGAAAAGTCAGGCGAAATCACCATTGCCTCTTTCGGCACCCGGTTAACGGGAATTTCTATTGGAACATTCTTCTGTACCTGGAGGGAATTATTCACAAGATTGCGGTTGATAACGTGAATCAACATTGCCTGCGGCTTATCCTGCCACCACGCGGCCAGGCTGAGATTCGGAGCATGGGAACTGATCTTTTCGGAACCGACATATCTTGATTCAAGGTATAGATTCCTGTGCTTACTGTAAAAAGCGGCCTGCTGCTTTATGGCGCTGAGAGTCCCATCCTTCTTCGCATCACATCCAAAAGGGCCCAGAACCGGAAATGCGAAGAAAGCGCCGGCAGCAAAAATCTCGGCACCGGCAGTTCGCATCCAGACAATACGTTCAGATGGCGGTACTGCAAGCCATGGAAAAGGCGGGTTCCCGAAACCCCAGTCGTGAAACAGAACAACCGGCACATTCGCGTCCGCAAGATCCCTTCCCCTCTGAACCTGTGAACGCCAGTAGGCAATCCTGTTCTCGCTTAAATCGATATGCCCTTCCCTCGTGCTCCACTGCCCCCAGATACCAAAAACCTGCAGGTCAACGTACTTCGCCAACCCATTGGCGCTTATCAGGATTTTTCTTCCTCTCTCCTTTCCGTACGCTCTAATCCGGTCAGTCAATCCTTTCCACACATGGTCATCACGCCACTTGCGAAACTGCGACCAGGCATCATGCAGACTATTAGCAGGTTGGCCAGGTTTCTGCAGCAGGTTATTTACACGCAGGTAACCCCTGTAATCAAAGGAACTCATAGTCCCGTCCGGACATACCTCCCGGTTTGTAAGATCAATTTTAAACTTCTGTATCCAGCGCGAATCGTTCGGCTTCCATCCGCGGCTGACAGGAAACTCCTCAAGCAGGTAACGGCGGAAATCGGAAATCGAATAGTTGTCATAACCTTCTTTGTCACTCAATGCGGCGGTGTGCTCATCCATGAAAAGATAATCAGCGCCGGCATCAATCTGTTCCCTGCACCAGCGGAACAGGTAGTCACGGTAAGCCGGACAGGAAAGCGAACCATGGCGGATTCCCGGCTGATCCCATGCATTGACGAGATTACCATCAGTTCCTCGCGTAGCCATGTCAAGCAACTGCTCATGCGTAATTCCATTTTCCTTGTCGTAAAGGGCGCTGCAGGTAATTCCACCTCCAAACAGCCCGCCCCACCCATGAACCTTCGCTGCAACCGGCTTCCATGCTGTAAAATCGGATGCTTTATTCCATTTAAACCAACCTCTTACCAATACTTCCGAACCGACCGAACGAGCCAGATCGACCCCATAATCCGAATCAGTCGTCTCCTGCATGGTGTATACAACCGCCCTGCTCAGGTTAGGCGTTGTTTCAGCAAACAAGGCACCATCGAAAAGCAACAAAGAGATAACAAGCACAATCAAGAAATGCTGTTCTGCTTTCATGGAATCACCCGATCATCGTTCAACAACGGTTGCAACAAAAACATCAGTTCGATTTCGTCACCCCTAACCCGCACCGCTCAATAACACTCCGTGTTGATGCAGGAGAATAGTCAAAAACGGTAAAGCCGCGCATTCCGTGCTTTCGCGTTATCTTGATTTTTCCGATCAGATTAACCACATCGTCAGCCGGTGTCCAACATGTCAGTCCAATTCCTGGATAACACGGCTTCTGCCCTGCCCATTCTTTCTGCTTGATCACAATATTTTCAAACGCCGAATCATGCTCCGTGTAATCCATGGGGCACACAAAATCCACATACCCCTTCTCGCACCACAGTTTCCAGTCCTGCCCGACACCATCCCGGTCAACCTGCCAATTCGAGAAAACCGCGGCCGAAATCTGTATCTTCGGACGTACCTTACGAGCCTGTTCATTCACCATCGCAACCAGCGCAGTGATCTGGGCCCTTCTGAAATCAAGCCACTTCGCTTCAAGGACCTTGTCGGACCGCACATCACGCGGCCAATTCCCAATCTTCTGTCCAATGGCCTCCTCAAATCGCTGGCGGCATCCTGAACAGAAACAACCGTCTCGATCCGGATAACGAATGTAGTCAAAATGGATACCATCGACGTCATACTTTGCAGCCACCTCAACCATGGCGTCACACTCAAGCTTGCGATTCACCGGATGCGATGGGCACAGCCACTTATTTTCAGATGTACCGTCAAATCGCACCTGCCCACGACCTTCGCTTGTTATTTTGTCGATAAATTCCTTGGGCGCGCGTCCTCCGGTATTCCAGTTTACCTTCCACACATGACACTTCACTCCGTATTTTCTGCAAGCCGCCAGGCATTTTACTATGGCATCACCTTTCTGAGCCACATCAGGGGAAACCGGCAGAACAGAACTCTCGTAGTCAGCACTGCCGCCCCAGAGCATATTGGGAAAAATTGCATTAAAGCCATTCTCGGCCATGACTTTTATTGCATCGTCCCACTCCATACCACCTGCGCCGTGAGCCGAATGACACCAGAACCCGCGCTGTTCACCAGGTTCAGAGGACTGTGCACGGCAATAAGCATCAACCAGTAGTTTTTGTGTCTCACTTGCCTGTGCCATAGCGTCAGGATATTTCCCGTCGTTAACCAGGGTATTCATTCGATTCCTGCATGCTGTCGCTTTCTCAAGTGCGACCAGCGCTTCCGGCCTGCCTTTTGCCTGGGCACCGATTTCACTGATGGCAGAATCGAATCCCGCAAATGGACCAAACTGCCCAATGCGTGCCACCG
>MHBM01000137.1:0-6946 GCA_001804885.1 Lentisphaerae bacterium RIFOXYA12_FULL_48_11 | reverse complement strand
GAACCAGATCGCCGACCATGGCAAGCAACATGCGCCTCTTGTCGGTACCCCCATCATCGAGCAGTACATGTGTCATAATGTATGCGGAATCAGTCCTAACTAGAGCGCTGTTGCCAGTAGGATTACCATCCTTGTCGAACCATTCCGCGGCGACACGCCCGCGCCCGGTTATCAGTTTTGCGTCACGGATATTCCATGATCCCTGCAGGACTTCGCGCGGCATGCCAGGAGGCAATGGATCCGAGAAGCGGATGCGGGCGAAATTACCAGGGGACTTCTGGCGCACAAAATCGCCTGGCTGGATTCCTGCAGCTTCCTGAAGTTGATGGGGAAAACCATAAAAAGCTATCAGCTTCCCGCCGCTCTTAAGAAAATCTGCTATCGCGGAAGCAGCCGGATCGGGCATGGAAGGATTGTGCGGCAGAATTACAAGTTTTCTATTCTTTAGAGCATCACCTATGGAATCAAGGTCACTGACCAGCAGGTGAGGAAGGCGCAGATCTTTCAACCCATTGGCGATAGTCTCGGCAAACTTGCTTACGGACTTACCCTCCTGGGGGTTTTTCTTTGCCACGGAATCGCCTCGCACTACGACAATCGGTGCATCCTGTCCCACAACCCTAATATCAGAAAGAAATAATTCAGTGTCTGCACCACCGCCGCGCCATGCCGAAATTCTGATGGTACTGATCTTCCCCCAGCCATCAGGCCCTCCCTCAATTGAAGTTGAAGCCTTGTCGATCATTATTGTATTCCAAGCTCCTGTACGTTCGGGCGCAAACGTTGTGGAATACCAGCCCTTCCCGCTCTGAAAATAGAGACTGAAACTTGAAATCGGCGCCATGTCGGAACAATAAAACCGAAACTTTATTCCCTGACAAAAGGCAAGATCAAGCTTCACACTGCGATCCCATGATGCCCGTTCCATTCGTGTTCCTTTAAAATTGCATGGCATCCGGAGCACACGCTGTCCGTTTTTTTCAACCAGCGACACTGCCGCAGTTTCACCCATAGCCTTCCAGTTTTTGCGGGCAGCCATATCGTCGGGATAATCGATCCCGTCTATAACACTCGCATAACCAGCTACGGCCCCAGCACATAAAAAAGCAACGGGAACAGCAAACTGGAAGTACTTGTTAAAACGTTTAATAATAATATTCAGCCTGATCATTGTTGCGTCCTCCCTATGTCTTAATGACCGAACGAGCACTTGAAATCCAGAACTGGCACATACGAATACCAAAACCCATCGGAACGGTCTAGTTATGATTAGATTTCATACGGCCGACAGGCCTCTCCACCAGCAAGCACCCCTACACCTTGTAAGGTTTTCCCTTACAGGGATTACCACTACCACGTTGTAAGGTTTTACCCTACATGTTACTATTCAAAAGTGCGGGAAACACAAACAACGCCTGTCAGGCGGCTGACGTTATTGGTCTGCCTTCTACTCATAGTGGTATTGTGCCTGTCACTATTCATATGGTGGCGGATACAATCCCAGCCTTTAAATCCTGCACAATCACTTCCTGCCGAAGTTTCAACAATATCAGCCGCCACAAGCACTTCACTCTCATATGCAGGGAAATATTGTTATGCCGGAGAGCCCCGACCTACTTCGACATTCAACAATCCCATTATAGTATTAACCAATACCGGTTACTTGGTGGGTTATGATGATCACCGGAAAAATCCGGCCTGGGTATGCTACAGGCTTTTCAAGGTAGACAACTTGCAAGCTTCGCCGCGGCCCCAGAATTTCAGTCCCGATCCCAGAACCATCACCAGGGTGCGCTCATCGGACTACACCGGTTCAGGATATGATCGCGGGCACATGGCGCCGAATTATGGCATTGCCGTATGCTATGGCAGCAAGGCCCAACTCGAAACTTTTCTGACCTCAAACATTATTCCCCAGCGACCTCACTTAAATCGAGGAATATGGGAAAATCTCGAGAGCACGGAAATACGTGTATACGCCCAGAAATTCAATGTCATATGGGTGGTAGACGGTCCTGTCCCGGCCATAGAACAAAAACGTCTCAAGTCAGGAATTGAAATCCCGGCAAAATGTTACAAGATCATTATAAGAGAAGAAGAGGGCTTTCCCAAAGTCCTGGCCTTCCTCATGCCTCAGGATACAAAGAACGCAGAATCACCTAATCTGTTCCTTGCAAGCGTAAGGGAAGTAGAAAAAGAAACAGGCTTGGATTTCCTCAACGAACTACCAGCGACCATACAGGACAAAATTGAAAGAACAGTCGCCACAACGATATGGTGAATACATATCACACTCTCCCGTACATTCCTCTTGTCCCTCTTTGCCTGTAGGAATACTATCTCACGCATGACTCAATCCCTGAAAAGGACTTTTCGCCAGACACTGACCTTCGGGTGGTGTCAGAACAAAAAAAGAGGATGGCCCCTCGGAACCAATACCGTCGACTTTGTGATTCCAAACTACTCATGATATGAAACAAACACGTACACTGATCCTGGCGCCCATCCGCGGCATTACAGATGCACCTTACCGCAATGCATTCGCACACTGTTTTGGCGGCTTCGACCGCGCCATTGCCCCTTTCATCCAACTACGACAGGGCCAACGCTTGCGTTCAGGTGAATTGTTACAGGTAACCCATGAAAGTAACCGTGCCATGCGGACAATTCCGCAGTTACTCACAAACCATCCAAGAACATTTTCGGCCGTATTACGCCAGTTGCACAACGCCGGACACGAAGAGGTAAACTGGAACCTGGGCTGTCCCTACCCGATGGTTGCCGGACGCGGACGAGGCGCAGGACTCCTGCCACATCCTGATAGAATAGATATCATTCTCTCAGAGGTTCTTAACAAAGCTAAAGTCAGACTCTCTGTCAAAATGCGGCTGGGATATCACGATCCGGACGAATATCAGGCAGTTATGGAGGTTCTCAACCGTTACCCCCTGTCTGAGGTAATTTTGCATGCTCGTACCGCAGATCAAATGTATGACGGAACCGTGGACATCGTTCGGGCTGGACAAATTCTTTCGGTATGCCGCCATCCATTCGTCTACAACGGCGATATAACCATCTCAAGCAGGATTCAGGCCTTTTCACAGAAATTACCGGGTACATCAGCTTGGATGATTGGCCGTGGCGCCCTGACGTGTCCATTCCTGCCATCCCAACTCAAAGGTTTATCCCTACCTTCTACAGACGCCCGCATCAAGCAACTGCGTGAGTTTCACGACCTGCTTCTTGAAGGTTATCGACAGCGGTTGAGCGGACCGAAACACGTAATGGATAAAATGCTGTCACAATGGGAATATCTCTCATTAGCATTCGCCAAGCCTCACCATCTTCTTAACCGTATTCATCGCAGCAACGTATCACATTACGATGCCAATGTCGATTGGGCTTTCGATCAGCCTCTGGCTGACATCTCCACCTCCCTCCAATACATACTATCATGATATGTGCATTAGTGTTTTAAAAGGGCCTTCCTTCTTGATTAAACTCCTTGGTTTTAAGATGAAAGCCGATATTGGCGTGTGCGCTCGTCATTAGGCAGTCAAATTGTTTCCTATTAGTCGAATACGCAAGGTCTGTTAATACTTCTGGACTAAATAACAATCCTGCGTTGTATTGATTAGATTACAAATTCTTGGTATAAACTCTGCAGATGGAGAAAGATATTTATGGAACAAATGAAGCGGTATGAGATTGTTTACGACAAGTTTAACAAGCGGTGGGCTTTCAAACCACAAGGATTGCCTGGCGCCCTGCAGGTGGCCAAGACGAGACCTGAGATTATCGAGCGGGCCTGCCCGATTTGCGCCATCCAACCATGCATTCTACGAATACACAACGAGGATGGCGTCGCAGAAGAAGAACGCGTCTTCGACTTGCAACGGTGAGTACCTGCATAAGACATAGACGCCCAGGTTGACCCGTACTTGATGTATTCCGCCGTCCGTCTGTTTCCATTACCCAGCGATTCAGAGTTCTACCTGAGCAGGCGTAACAAGTGAAACATGAACAGATATAAAACTTTGCTTCTTCAGAGAATTCATAAATAAGCCTCATATTAGGTTTTAATCAGTCCCAGCCATGTGGATTTGAGAGATTCGTGACATTTCCATTGTTGTCAAGGTCCACAACGAAAGACACTCGCCGCGGGGCTGTTCCCATAAAGTGAAGCTGAAGTCGTAGCGAAGCAGGATTGTTGCCGGGAACCGCAGCCAAATAACCATTGAAATTATCCCGTGGGATTGTCTCCCATTGCCCGTTTGTATTAACCTGAAAGAAACAAAAGTGTCGACCTGTAAGCAGGTCTTCAACTTTAGAGTAATTCATTCCTGGTCGAATGGCTTCATGCACTCGCCGGGCTCTTCGGCCTGGCTCTCCTATCCCCCAGACCGCATAAACAATCAATAATACAGCAACCAGAAATGTTATCAGGCACCCTTTTCTTCTCGAGGTCTTCGCTGTCCCGGTATCGTTTTCTTCTTTCATTATGCAAACCTAGCGTCAATCTTGAGGCAGGCCGGGCTTCGGCGCCGCCTCCGGAATTCTGCCTGGTGGTCCTTTCTTGAATGCTCCTTTTGCAATTGCCCGGGGCAAACCGACAACTAACATCCAGTTACCGATGTCAATTACAGGAATGATCCAAATCCACCACTTTTGTGTGAATGGATAGAGCAGGTTTACCAGCATGGCAAGAATTAACGATACCAGAGGGACTGTGGATTGGTGTTTATCGGTACCGTTCTTTTTGTTGCGCATACTGATGATGACACAACCCCAGTTCATGGCACAGATGGAAGCTGCGAACAGCATAATTACAACTGCTGCAATGATCCGGAGTGTATTCATATTATCGCAGTAGTTGGGAAAGAAACATCAGAATTGACCATATATCCCCCGTTATTTCGAGGTAATATATAACACTACTTTCTTATAGTCTAGCCTGCATATTGCATGAGCGAATTAGCGTTCATGCAATATGCACTTCAGTAGTAAGGAAAATATTACTGAATTGAAACGAATTAAAAACGTGGCCTTTACGAGGGTAGGAATTCGGGGATAAGAACCAAAAACTGGCTAAGGCATTTTCAACAATTTGCTGCGCATGTTAATGCATAATAAGCCAATCCTCTTACCTATGATTAACGCTGGTATAGTCGTGCGTACTGGTCACGAGGCAGTAGGGGCCAGGCGATCATCATCATATCCGCAATCCTTCGTCCTCACGTTAAAGGAGGAGAAGATATAAGGCGGCAGTCGCACCCTATGCAAAGTCATCTTTCGCTACCTACCAGCAGCAATTGTCTCATCATCCTTAGTGAGCTTGATGGTGAGAAAGAATTCCTGAAATCCCACTGGGGCCGGATTCGATTGGTTTGTGGATCACCAGGCGATGGCCATCTTTAATCCCGGCGCTGTAGGCGTCCTCGTCAATATTTCTGCCGCCGTGATATCGCGTTCTTAACCTCGAATATCTTGCTCGAAAGTAAACGTGAAGTTCGGCATCGCCGGCCTTAATCAGTGCCGTTGTCTCCTGGTTGGTGTCGGTAATGTTTTTTCTTTGCCCTGCAAGTTTTTCACTGACGCCTTTAAGAAATCCCAGAGTGTAGTCTTTCAGAGCACCCTTCTGTTTGATCCCTTTTGTTTTGGCCTGTTCTTTTATCGACAGATTCAGGAAGTCAAAGATGTATGATGCCATGCTGACATTCTCCCTGGTTCCGCTGATCTCGAGTATCTTGCCTTTCTTGAAAGCAGACGGGACGGTAATTGATACGTAGACGGTTTCCACAAAATAGAAATCACGCAGGATCGAGGCCAGGGCATCATCGGCGGCGGAATGGCGGAGCGTCGGTTCACCGATGCACATGCTGACATATTCACTGTCTTTTGTCCGGTTTGGATCGATATTATATTTGATCATCCATTCATGAGCTTTCAGCATGGCTGCTTCGGCCTCATGAGGGTTGGTGCTGGCGGCCAGTGCGAGCAGTTTTCTTACCTTCTCAAGCCTTGAGTCTGTTGCCGGATCATGCTCGTGTATCCACTGGTGTATTGAAGGCAGACTACCCGAGGCTCGCGGGTCTGCGTTAAGAAGTTTGCATGCCTCCCTGAATCGATCACCGTGGGAAGTTTCGGCAACATGAAATACCTCGTCTGCCAGTTGGTGTGCCATCTCGTGCCGCAGGACTTCGCGTATACATGGCCAGGATGTGGTTTTTATGAGACGGCTGTTCAGGATCAATATTTTCCGGTCACCGCGCCATATGCCCCATCGACTTTCCATCTCTCGGATCTCAAAAGCCGGCAGATGCATTTGGTTCCGAAGCTTTTCCGGAAGGCACCACCAGGCAAGTCGCCATTCCATCCGCAGGGATTCGAGCATAAGACTTTCTTCCTTCATTTCTTGCAGCAGCCTACATGGCGAGAATGGCAATCTCAAAGAGGAATTTTGCCTTGATATTACCCGACGAGACTTTGGGATAAATTCAATGATCTCGTTTCTAATCATAATGCTTTAATTGATCCAATCCCAAAGCGTCCACATAAGGCTGTTATTGACCCTGTAATAGCTTGCGGGAAACACGGCAGATTACGACAGACACAGGACAAGAGCCACAATCTCCTGATATTCCTCTGTACCCCCCTGTAGAAGGCATTTTCTTGACGTAGGATTGATTAATCCGGCTATAAGGTATCAAGACAAGGGGCAAACTAATCTGGCGGGAAAACATCCCCTGAATCACCAAAATCACCGGCTTTCCCAGCTTTTAGTGATGGATTAAATCATGAAAGCGACAACACCAAACACCTATGTGTATCTTGACCGTTGAAAATTCCCGATTTCGGGGGCCAAATGTCCAAAAGTTGTAGACGCAGTTCGACCGTGCCATTTCTGAACACCAAAAACAGCACGGTCACTGTCTCATTAAACTGT
>MHBM01000136.1 GCA_001804885.1 Lentisphaerae bacterium RIFOXYA12_FULL_48_11 | reverse complement strand
TTGGTTTGCCGGCCCTTTCCGTAATAATGTCATCCATGTCGAGAAATGTCATGTTGAGCTTTGCCGCGAGAGCTTTGCCAACAGACGTCTTGCCTGTACCCATGAAGCCGACGAGGATAAGGTTTGGTTTGTTCCCTGACTGATTTGATTGCATGTTGCCCCTGATTTTTACAGTTTGTGCTTTCGACCTGCAAGACTTAGAAATTCTTCCAAAGCGTCACGTCCTTCAAATACTCTTGTTGGCAGCCACATCAATGGTCCATCGTGGTAGTAGATAATGAATCCCTTCGGATTCTCAATAATTCTGTCTATTTCTGTCCAGCTCCGGACATCTTTCGGAATATCTCCTGATTCCTCAGTAATGGTCTCTTCGTCAATGATCAAACGTATCATTTTGACAGCGCCGCTTTCATGACGAATTTTGAACCGCCTGATGACAGGGACAACAAACCATGCACGCAGAAGAATCACTCCCAGAATAAGACATACCGTGCCTACCAGTCCGAATCTCTCGTGAATATGAGAAAACAAGGAGAGTAGCGGAATAATAATCAGGAGGAAGCCGATTGTCACAATTATATGACGGACAAGGGGTTTGCAAATATGATCCAGCTGTGCATTATAAGCAGTAATTAGATCCTCATTTGAGAGGGAAAAACGCATAATTAAAGGTAAACTCATAGTCGGCATAATAGACCATTCTGTAATGGCCATCAAAAGTAATCTTTTGTAACATTACGTCTAACTGAAGAAATGGCGCAGAAAAATGGAACTTTCTGGTAGATAATCATGTCTAATCAGGTGGCGGATACTATTAAAGAAGGAGTTGATTCTCCTGATGTTGACGAACTGGTGAAACGGGCTCAGGACGGGAACATGGAGGCATTTGATGAACTTGTTCAGTCTTTTCAGGTTCCAATCTATAACCTTGCGTTGCGAATGCTTAATAACACATCGGATGCTTCTGACCTTACTCAGGAAATTTTCGTTAAAATGTATCGATCGATTGCAGGTTTTCAGGGGAAATCCAAATTTTCGACATGGTTGTTTATGCTGGCAATAAACACCTGCCGCAGTGGCATGAGGAAATTGGGCAGAATATCATCGATGGAGGTTGGAAGGTTGGATCAGGAGACAGTGACTGATGAAGGCGCAATCCGCCATGAACCTGTCGACTCCGGAGACCATCCCGACAGGATACTGGAGCGGAAGGAATTGGCTTCGAAAGTAAAAGAGGTTATTGCACGTCTGGATGAAGAATTCAGGCTTGTAGTAATACTCAGGGATGTCGAATGCCTGGCATATGAGGAAATAGCGCAGGTGCTTGACTGTTCAATCGGGACGGTTAAGTCGCGGCTTGCCAGGGCCAGGATGAAGCTGAAAGACAAGCTTGTAAGGGAAGGTTTGACATGCGATGCGATGACATAAATGAACTGATGTCCGAGCAGATTGACGGGCGTCTTGATCGTGAAGGACAGAAATTGCTGTCTGAACATCTTGCCCAATGCGACAGGTGCAGGGCGGACTTCTCTGCATTGAAGGATGCTGTCAAAATAGTTCATGGCGTTGGACTGGAATCACCACCTTCTGACTTGCTGGCCAGAGTGCGGGCAGAGATTGATGACGGTGATAACCGGGCAGGTTCGTTCTTCGAAACCGCAAAAGAAAAGGCTTCCCCTGGTGACTGGAGTTTATTCAACTCTCCTCAGTCTCGAATGGCCCTGGCCGCAAGCCTGTTGCTCGCTGTAGGTATTTATGGATTCATAACCGGTTTTGAGCGTAAGAATCAGGATGGTGCGATCAGTATGTCCGATGCAGGAGCAACTGTGCCAACGGAGCCCAATGTCGCTCCATCTGTAATTCCGGCACCATCAGCGTCCACACTTGACGATGGAGTCGCGGCCATGGCAAAAGCCCGCAAGTCTGAGCTTTCGGTCTCCGGGAAAGCTGCAAAAGGTATGCCGATGGAAGAGAAGTCTGGCTGGTCTTCTACTACCCGGGACGTGCTTCCTGTTCAGAAGCAAGTTGAAAAAAAAGACATGGATAAGGAAACAGAACTGGCCAGAATTCCTGCCGCAAAACATTCCGCTGAGATCCAGAATGTACATTCGCGAAGTATTGTATTGAATCAGCCAGCTGTTATTAATCAGCAGAATCAGAGCAGTGTAACGTCGATTTCCAGGGAGCAGGGAATGCCGGTATTAGCTGAGTCTGCTGCTGACAGTCAGGTGGGATCGATACAGACACAGAGTCGACAGGTGCAGCAGGTCTCCAACTCCTGGCTTAATCAACAGCAGTTGAATGCGCCGGATATACAGGGACAGGTAATGGAGTTGTCCATCGTTACTGATGATGTTGAGGGTGTCCTGTCTCTCATCCGGGATCAGCTTTCTTCAGCGGCGGGGAAGGATTCCAAACCGGTTTCCCGGCTTGATGGACAGAATGCTTTTCGGGCAACCGCAGAATCGTCCGGTAAAACCGTGGTTAATATGGAGATGGTATTTGCTGAACACCAGGCGTTTGTTGAGAAATTAAAGGCCAAGGGAGACGTAACCGTTGGCACGGGTGTTTGTGTGGAGGCAGCCAGGTCAAAATCTGCTTCTGATAAGGCTGCCGGATCTCACGTCAAAGTACGTGTTAACATTATACGTCGCAAGTGAAACGCTGGAGGCAAGCCGCAGGGAGCGTCACTTGTCGTAAGTGTCCTTGAATTCGGACACGAATTCGACGTTCTTGAAGAATAAATCGGCGTCAAACATGTTGCCAGCAATAGGCTTGTTAACTTCAAGATTGTCTATCCTGCGTGTTTCTGAAGCCGTTTCCCCGCCCGGTAACATCATGACTGCCTTGTGCAGGCAGGGTATCCAGCAGTTGTCGGAAACCCTGGAAAAAGAACTGTAAGTGAACTCGCCGGTTTTCTGTTTCATGTCCGCGGCTTTGAAAAACTCAATCTTTGCAGGCCGGCCCTGCGTGTCGCATGACAGGACAACGAATACTTTTGCGGATTGATAGCTTCGCCTTTCCGGGAATTCTTTTGTTGCTTCCATTTTTGTTTCGGGCAGATCCTTGAGCTTGATCAGGTTTTCAATGGGTGTTCCTGGAATGTTACGGAGATGAGCCAGCCACTGCGGTTCGAGTTCATTTATGTTCTTTGAGAACCCGCGTGCAACCTTTTCCTCGTGATAATAAAGCTTTTTACCGTCGGCAATAATGCGGCGCTTTGACGGTGCCACATTCTCAACATGGATATGGTCGGGTTTCTTGTAAAAGACGCGACTTAGCATGGTGACGCTGGTATTGCCTGCTTCCGTTGTTTTGCGAATCTGGCAGCTGATTGTTTCTATGCTTTCGTAGGCCATACACAAACGCATGGCAAGGCTTTGTTCCGCGGCTTTCGATGAAGAGGAGCCCAGTATTATTGTTGTTAAGGCGATAATACCGATATTGATTGAATAATGCTTTGGGTCATTCATTGTTAGCCATGTACTTCCTGAGTATTGCTTCTATATCACTTCTGCCATTCTTGACTGCAAGTGTCATAGGTGTTTCTCTGTCTTTTGACTCTACTTTTGCGTTTGCTCCGTTCGACAAAAGAAATTCCACTGTGGATGTGTGGCCGTTTTGTGCTGCCCTGTGAAGGGGGGTATAACCGTTCTGGCTGATTATATTGATGTTTGCACCCTCGGCTAAAAGTTCTTTAAGCAGCTCAAGATTACCATTGGCTGATGCCTTGAAAAGTGCACCATTTTTCCCAAACAGCCAGTTTTCGTATTTCATACGGGTGAGCCCTTTAAATTAATATCCTGATGCCTGCATAGTAGGCCACAATAACTGCGGCGACAATGTACATCAGGGGAGTGACCGTTTTCCCTTTCCCGCTGATTAGTTTGACGATCGGATAGGCGACGAACCCGATGGAAATACCGTCAGAAATGGAAAAAGTCAGGGGGATGCCTATTGCGATTAGAAATGCAGGGATTACCTCGGAAAAATCATTCCAGTCTATTTTTGTTACATTTTTCATCATTAATGCCCCGACGATTACGAGGGCGCTGGAAGTTACTGGAAGATACGAACCAATGCATGCAATAAGAGGGCTGAAGAGCAGGGCCAGGATGAAAAGAATACCGACAGTTACACTTGTCAGCCCTGTACGACCTCCGTAGGCTACGCCGGCTGCACTTTCGATATAAGATGTTATCGTGCTGGTGCCAAGGCAGGCTCCGGCAATAGTACTTGCGGAGTCAACAACCAGGACTTTCTCTGCGCGAGGCAATTTATTGTCTTTGATGAATCCAGCCTGTTCCGAGACCCCTATTAAAGTTCCGATCGTGTCAAATAAATCCATGAATAGAAAAACGAATATAAAAGGAAGGGCTTTAAAGCTTAATGCGCCCACGAGATCCATCTTGAAAATTGCTGATTTATTGAAGTCGGGGATTCCCAGTATGCTGTGAATCTGAAGTTTTCCAAACAGAATGGCAACCACTGCCGATGCCAGGATGCCCCAAAGAATAGACCCCCTTATGTTTCGTGCATATAAACCAGCCGATATTACCAGCCCCACTAGGAAGACTGTTATATCCGCAAGCACGCTGTGATCCAGAAAATTCGTATTAAGGCCAAGAAGCGTGCCTGGCTTCCCGATTATCACTCCTCCGTTTTTAAGCCCGATAAATGCAATAAAAATGCCTATACCAATTGCTATGCCGTTGCGCAGGCTTGGAGAAATGGCATTAAGCAGAGCCTCCCGCACTTTTAGAATGGATAGAATAAGGAACAGGACTCCAGCGTAAAAAACGATACCAAGGGCTGTCTGCCATGGGTGAGTGAATCCCATTGCCGACATAGCCATTATTGTGGAGATAAAAAAGAAATTTTCACCCATCCCCGGAGCCAATGCGATGGGATATTTTGCATATAATCCCATGAATACTGAAGCAAAGGCGGAACCAAGACATGTCGCGAGAAGGATGGCATCAGTATCGAGCCCCGTCGGCTGGCCAGCGAAATCCTTCGATAATATTGCAGGCTGGACAAAGATGATATAGGCCATTGTGAGGAAGGTCGTCATCCCCGCGAGAATTTCGATGCGAACTGTCGTATTGTTTTCCGACAGTTGAAACTTCCTGTCCAGGAATTGCATATTCTTTTTCCCTCCCTCTCCCGATAAAGAGATAAGCTGGTTTGTATTGGATAACCTGAATATAAAGCTCACCCTTTAGATGGGCAAGCCTTTAAATGGGTCACTCGCCTTCGCCAGGATGCCCCGTGCCTTGGCACGCGGGAGGAATGGCGCGGTAAACACGGTATAGCATGGGTGAATAAGATGTAAGGCTACGGCGGAGTTCCGCTGATCCCTCCTTTCTTGGCGGGATGCCCCGCGGCTTGCCGCAGGGAGCTTCACTGCCCAGGAGGGGAGGTTACCTTTATCTGGGGAAATACTGTCAGCAGTTCTTTCTCTGCTTGCTTGAGTTCGCCAAGAAGAGGTTGTTCGTCATTTTTCCGTTTGCGCAGTTTGTTCAGGATATCCTCGCGGGCTGCACCGGTCGTATGGTCCATGGTCTTTACCATGGCGGAACTTGCTTCCAGGAATGAATCATATGTGGTTCTTGCTGTTTTGTATCGTTCAAATGCCCTGGTCTGTTCCGGTGTGGAATTGCTTTCTTTTACAAGTGCCGACAAGTCATTGAGGTTTATCTTTAATGGTTTGTTTTCCGCGTTTGCCCCATCTTCCTGACCGCCGCCACCACCACCTGCGGCACGGCCGAAGTCGAGACCCATTTCAATGGCGGATATCTGCATGCCCGGCATGGAAACTTCTTTGCCGTTATTGTCGAACAGGAAGGTTGATTTCTCGTAACTCTTGAGTTTCCAGTCTTCGACTTTCTTTTTACCTCTTTGAGTTATTGTTACAATGGCGGGTGGGTCAATGACAAGTTTCTCTGCAAATGAACGTAATCCGTTGACGGTCTTTCCTCCGTCCGGAAGAAAATAGAATTTGTCGTTCTTGTAACCCTGGAATGTTCCTTCGTAACTCTTGTTGCCTTTCATGATGAGGATGTCTTTTGCTTGAAGGAATTGAAAAGGGAAAAAAAGTGACAGAATTATTGTGCCTGGAATAACCTTAAATGATCTGATGTTCATGACTTCCACTCCGTAAGTATTTCGTTTTATTGCTTATACGTTTTACAAAACGCTGTTATTAGTAGCAAAACACGCGGTACGAATCAATTATAGACAGGTCCTAGTCGGGTTTGCTGGTCCACGGGCTGTTTTTTATGCGAAAACGCCATGGACGTCTGGCGTGTGCACCTGCATACTCAACGCCGATTCGATGGCTTGCCTTTATTTGACCTGGTTCAAGGTCACTGTTTCTTTTCTCCAGCCAGATCCTGCCGTTGGACAGATTTTCGCCATTATGGATGAGCCCAATTCCCAGGGCCAGGCACAGTACACCCGGGCCTCCCGCGACACTTCTATCAAGTTTAGTTTTCCTCCTTCGTCTCAGCATTGTTGCAATACCGTGGGTTGGTTGAATCGCGCGAATCAGTATTGCGTGTGGAATATTTTCCTCGTTCGTGACGATATTGAAAAGAGGGTACATTCCATAGCAAAGGTATACATATGCCACGCCTCCGCGTTTAAACATGGTTTCTGTTCTCTTTGTACGCCGGTTTCCATGTGCATGGGATGCCCTGTCTTCAGGCCCTGCGTAGGCTTCTGTTTCGGTTATAATGCCTCCGGTTATCGTGGATCGGCCGGTTTTCGTGAAAAGATGTTTGCCCAGCAACTGTTTACTTATTTCAAGAACATCTGGCCGAATGAAGAAAGATGGTTGAAGCCTGGGCATTGAACCAATGGGGCATTTTGTCGAACAGTATCGTTCCGTAAAATCTTAGAAGTGAATGTTTACACCGAAAGAGTAAGTGCTTCGGTCATATTTTGTATATGCAGCTTCGAGCGACACTTTCTCATTCAGGAATACATCCAGACCTGCAGTCATGCCAAAAGGTTTTTCTTCTTCAATATCTCCACTCGTAAGCTTTGAGAATGCCGGTCCTATAAACAGCGCAATACTGCTTGGTGCAAAGAACTTATCACCGGTCAGGTCATTCACAAGGCTGAGAGTGAGCGATCCGGAAAGTTCATACCAGTCTATCCCTGTTACATCATCAGCATAGGTTCCAGACCCTTTTGTATACTGGATGTTGGCGTTTATTCTAAGCCTGTCTTCCAGCAATGTGGGGTCTTCAATCTCGGTATCAAGAAGATTGAACATTGCCCCCAGGCCGATTTCAGCATCAGAATCCTGTGCATTTCCACCCCATCCGATCCTGGTCTTTGTGCTGCCTGCAACAATATAAGCTGTTATCCATGGGATGACATCGTATCCAACGTAACCCATGACCTTGTCTTGTTTCATCGACTGAGAACCAAGGAAGAACTCAACATCGCGATCAATTGACATGAAGTACAGGCCCGCGCTCCAGGCACTGAGATCCTGGGTTCCTGCCAGGTATTCCCTGCCGGAATTACTTCTACCTACAGGGGCTGCGATGATTTGAGAAATGTTTGAGAGAATGACAACGACAGATAAACAAGCAATTAAAAATCGTTTTTTCATGTCGCGTATCCTAAAGGTTGATTTCCTTATTCTGCAAGCATATAATTTAACTTTTTGAATCAGAAGAAATGCTGTAAGAGAATATAAAATGACTCCTGAAATTGTGCTTCGATTAGTGATTATTGCCATGGCTGTCGGGGTTGGTTGCATGCCGATGCGGAGCCCTGAAAGATATAAGAAATATACCAATATTGCTGATGCTTTGAATAACAGGGATGATGTCAGGTTTATAAGTCTGGATGGTTCGAACCTGTCTCATGTTCCGGTTTCTGATCTGGCCAGGTTCCCCGGGCTTGTTAAATTGAGTATGCGCAATAATCGCCTGGAATCCGTTGATCCAGGGATAGGCGACTTGAAGCAGCTGGCATTTCTTGATTTAAGCCATTCGGGGGTCAAGATTCTGCCTGGCGAACTGTCAGGTCTGGTGAATCTCAAACAGCTGTATCTTTCTGACAACGAACTCCAGCAGTTACCTCCGACAACAGGAAACCTTGCTTCTCTTGTTTATATAAATCTCGATCGGAACAGACTGACTGTGATTCCTGCAGAGATTGGCAGACTGACTGGTTTGAAATGGTTGCGGCTTAATGGGAATCAAATAGGAGCGCTCCCGCCGGAAATTGGTAATCTGGTTAAGCTTGAGAGGCTTTATCTGGAAGGGAATAAGCTGAAGGAGTTCTCTCTGGACTTGTCAAAATTAACCAGACTTACTGATCTAAATCTTCGTAAGAACGAACTGGAAGTTTTTCCAGCGCCAATACTACAGTTGCAGAATCTTTCGCGACTGGATCTTGATGATAACAAACTTGCCGTGCTGCCGGCAGAGGTTGCGAAGCTGGCCAGGCTCAGGATAATTTCTTTGCGTAACAACAGGTTTTCAGAAGAAGAGAAAGACAGGATTGAAAAACTTCTTCAGGGCTGTCAGATTATTTTCTAATACTTTGTGGCCTTCTGTTTAAGCCTTCCAGTGTGTCCGCCAGGGTTAACGCATGCAGGGCTTTGCTTATTCGTTTGCCTGTGGTGTACTGTTTTTTCCTTCCTTCTTGACGCTTTCCATCTTTGAATACGGAACTCAGAACTTTCTTTGATTGCAGAAGAATCCATATTGAAGCTTGGTTGAGATTGTGATTTCATCTGAATGTTAAGAACACAGTTTCTTGGAACCTGTTCTGTTGAAAGGAAATTATAATGAAAAGACAACGAAAAGGTGAAGGACAACTAACCAGGCGTCAATTTATTGGTACAGCGGCGGCATTGACTGCTTTTTCCGTAGTGCCCCGGCATGTAGTGGCGGACTCAGGCAAGCTGGCGCCGAGTGACAAGATGAATATCGGCTGCGTAGGCGTGGGCGGCATGCAGGGAGCCGGTGACGTTTCGAATGTAAGCAGCGAGAACATTTATGCGATCTGCGATGTCGACGAGAATTTCCTTAACAAGGCTGCCGAGAAATATCCAAAAGCCAAAAAGTATCGGGATTTTCGCGAGATGCTGGACAAGGAATACAAGAACCTCAATGGAATAACCATTACAATACCCGACCATATGCACGCCTCGGTGGCGCTGTGGGCAATGGAACGCGGACTGGCTGTTCACTGCCAGAAACCGCTGACTCAGAGCGTCTGGGAAGCACGCCTGATGGCGAAGGCTGCAGCAAAGTACAAGGTGCCAACCCAGATGGGAAACCAGGGCTATTCTTCGGTAGCTACTCGCATAGCATGTGAAATCATATGGGATGACCAGATCGGTGACGTAACCGAGGTACATTCAATGAGCGGAGGAGGCTTTGCGCGCGGCATAAAGGAATGGCCGGCTGTCGAAGAAGTCCCGCAGACGATGAAATGGGATCTCTGGACAGGTCGTGCACCGGAACACACATACAGCTCGAAGATTCATCCTTGGCACTGGCGCGGATTCCTGGATTATGGCACACAGATGATCGGTGACTGGGGTATCCATATGCTTGGCCCCGCGAACTGGGCACTGCAGCTTGGCAGTCCCACCAGTGTGGAATGTACGGCAGTGGACGAGGTAAATCCTGTCACGTATCCTCACTACTCGTGCAAGTTTGAGTTCCCGGAGCGCCCGAATAAATATGTTAAAAACGGGAAGATGCCTCCATTAACTCTCTATTGGTATGAAGGCAAGATGACCAAAAACTTCAAGCCGCCAAAAGATCTGGTAGAGCCGAAAGATGTCAAGCCATTCAGCTATAATGAATTGTTCGTCGGTACAAAGGGGTACCTTGGCACGAACGGGCGTGGCGAAAGTGTACGCCTGCTGCCGGAAGCCAGGGCGAAAGATTTCAAGAAGCCGCCGGAGGTAATCAAGCGGTCACCGGGTCATTTCAAGGACTGGATACAGGCCTGCAAGGGGGGCGATCCGGCCTGCTCCAATTTCAGTATTTCCGGTCCTTACACGGAATGGATGTTGCTCGGAGCGATATGCTGGCGGTTCCCGAACGAAAAGCTGCTGTGGGATGGCAAGAACCTGAGGTTCACCAACAATGAGAAGGCCAATGAGTTTGTGAAGCCTCATTTCCGTAAGGGGTGGGAACTTCAAGATATCAAGACATCGTGGTTTAAAAAGTTGTTGGGCTAATCCCTGGCAGTCGCTGGTTATTGCTGGATAGTGGATTTCCTGTTTGCAGGAGATTGTGTTCCGCAATTTCTAAAACAAAGGCGAAATTGGCTATGAATCCTTCCAATCTCAGAAAAGTAATTCCTTGTAACCCGGCCTGGCGGTTAATTCTTATAACAGTATTAATTGAGTTTCTGACTTCACTGACACCTGCGGCCGATCTTGTCTGGACTGAGGTCGAGCGTTTTGAAGAGTGTGGCGGCTGGGTAAATGATGCACAATTTATAGATCAGATGGGCTCACCTTACCTGCTGGCCACCGGGATGGGCGAACCGGTCAAGGATGCTGTTACCCGGTTGAAACTGCCACACGCAGGCAAATGGCGCCTTTGGGTCCGCAACAGGGACTGGGCTCCACTCCATCATCCCGGCCGGTTCAATATCCTTATCAACGGAAAGGTGGCAGGTCCGGAGTTTGGCGCCGGGGGCACGCAGGGCTGGCAATGGACAGACGGCGGCATACATGAGCTTGATGGCCAGGTTGAAGTCCGCCTTCATGACCTTACCGGTTACTATGGTCGTTGTGACGTGATTGTATTTGCATCGGATTCGGATTGGACACCGCCCGCTGACCAGAAGAAAATCGCCGTGCTCCGCGAGGAATATGGCGGTGTGAGCCGTCAGGTTGAAAACATGGAACCTTGTGATGTGGTAGTTGTCGGCGGTGGATTGGCTGGTTGTACTGCGGCTGTTGCTGCCAGTCGCTACGGGACCAGGACCATATTGATTCAGAACCGCCCGGTACTGGGGGGGAATGCCAGTACTGAAATTCTTGTTCCACCGGTAGGTGTATGGCCCAGCGTTGCAAGCCGTAACCCGCTTGATCCCAGGGAAACAGGTTTACTCGAGGAATATCGTACGGTCGGTAATCAGAGAGTCAAAGAGGGGGTGTTTTATTCCGACCGGCTGATGCGGTTTGTAAAACTCGAGCCAAACCTTGATTTGCATATGAACACACATGCCACCGGGGTGGAAATGACGTCAGGCAATCGTATTGCCGCGGTACTTGCGGTGGATGTCAAAACCGGCCGGCGCATGCGGTTTGCCGGGAAAATGTTCATTGATTGCACTGGTGATTCTGTGGTCGGTGTGGCAGC
>MHBM01000135.1 GCA_001804885.1 Lentisphaerae bacterium RIFOXYA12_FULL_48_11 | reverse complement strand
GCCAAAATGAACCCTATTACAACCAACTTCATGCCGGGTGAACGTTTCTTCGACCATTACAATCTTGCCACACTGGAGGACCCTGACTTTTACCCCGACGGCCGTGACCTCGGAGAAAACTACACCTATACATTGTGGCTCACCAGTCCCTGCGTCAAGGCTGGCAAACTGGAATGCGTACATTGCCACACATCAAGCGGTCGGTATAAGTTTACCGGCGACAAAGCAAATGAAGCCTGCCTGCCCTGCCATAAAGAACGGGTAGAAATGGCGACTGTGCATACACATCATCAGGCCGACAGCAAGGGCAACATATGCATTTCGTGTCACATGCCCATGACATCATTTGCCCGGATGCAACGATCCGATCACTCCATGCGCCCGCCCACACCAGCAGCAACAATCGCATTCAAATCCCCCAACGCCTGCAACATCTGTCACAAGGATATGGACGCAAAGTGGTCTGATGACCATGTAAGGAAATGGCGGAGCCGCGATTACCAGGCGCCGGTTCTGTACAGGGCTGAACTGGTCGCTGCTGCCAGAAAGAGGGACTGGCGCAGACTCAACGATATCCTGACATTCATTACCGACGAGAAAAGCGATAGTATTTTTGTTGTATCGTTAATACGACTTCTTGGAACCTGCGATGCTCCGGCCAAGTGGCCTGTTATCCGGAACGCATTAAAGAACACCTCTCCTTTTGTGAGATCGGCGGCGGCACAGGGGCTTACCGGAGACGACAGCCGAGAAAGCCTGGACAGCCTGATCACCGCAGTCGGTGACGAATACCGCCTGGTCCGGGTGTCTGCAGCTTCTGCATTAGCACGCTACGCAAATACCTTGCCGGACATGGAATCACGCAGGAAATGCGACGCAGCCATGAGGGAACTGGAAAGTAGCTTTATGTGTTTCCCTGATTCATGGAGCTCACACTACAACATGGGCAATTATTACGAGGAACGTGGCTGGTCATCACAGGCCATTGCCTCGTATGAACATGCCATAAAACTTCGACCGGACAGCATTCTCCCAATGGTCAACGCAGCCATGATACATGCACGCCAGGAGAATCTCGAAGCGGCAATAAAGTTGTTAAAAAATGCCTTGAGCATCGAACCAAAACACGCGGCCGTAAACTTCAATCTCGGACTGGCGCTGGCTGAACAGAACAAAATGACCGAGGCTGAAAGTCACCTGCGAGCCGCGCTGGCAACTGACCCAGACATGGCACAGGCCGCTTACAATCTTGGCGTAATGTTGAACAAGAGAGCAGTACACGACGAAGGCATAAAATGGTGCCGTAGAGCTGTTGAACTTATGCCCAACAATCAGACCTATGCCAATGCCCTTAACTTCTACCTCGACACACAGAAACAAAAGGCAGAGAAATAAGTGATCTTCATCAGAATTCTAAACATATTTTTTCAGAAATCGACCTCGATCTGTGTTCACAGGACGGGCTCAAAATATCCTAATTGTGGCATATTGCCATCTCATGCAAGGGGGAAAGTCATGCGTATAGCATTATTGATGACTGTGTTCTTATTGTTGCAGGGCTGCAGGCGTGACACCCCTCCTCCCCAGGCATCCCAAACCGCCATACGCACAGCTGTAATACCAATCGAATCCTTCCTTCAAGCCGCCCATGACGGCTCAACGGAAACAGTCTCGAGTGGTCTTGAATCCGGCATCGACTGTAATGCCACAAACATCGAAGGGCGCTCGGCCCTGATGCTAGCCGCGTTTAATGGCCACACTGCCATCGTCGAGCGCCTGCTGAAAGCCGGTGCAAAAGTGAATACCACTGACATGCTTGGCCGGACCGCCCTGATGTATGCCGCCACAGGAACCAGCGCTGATACTGTTCGGCTTCTGCTTAAAAGCGGCGCCGCAGTCAACACAATCGACTCGCAGGAACACTGGACTGCGCTCATGTTTGCCGCAGCAGAGGGACAGACTGAGATCGTGCGTCTGCTTCTCTCCAATGGTGCAGATCGCACATTAAAAGATGTCGACGGGGATACCGCAGAAAAATTCGCCATTCAGCGCAACCAGAAAGCCGTGATGGAACTGCTACAGGCTCCGATCAAACCCTGACAGCATCATTTGGGCTCAAAACCTGTCCGAACCTTGCCGTCGTGGCCAATCAACGGCTGGGCATTGGCAGCCTTACCAAGTTCGCGGGAACCGGGCCCAACATCATCAAGGCCAAGATCATTCTTCATTGCCTCAACAATGGCCTGTAACTTATTCACAACATCAGGATTGTCTGCAGCAACATCGGCTGCTTCACCAATATCTGTTTTGAGGTTATACAACTTGGCCTTAGCAGCCGCATTCTTCGCAGTCGGAAGATGCAGCTTCCATTCCCCGTGCCGTACGGCTTCGAGTCGAAAACCACGGTAATAATAGAAGGTGTCGTGGACGGGTTTCGCAGCCGTGTCTCCCACAAGATGCGGCCATATATTGGCACCGTCAATCTTTCGATCGGCAGGTACCTTTGCTCCGCCAAGTACGGCAAAAGTCGGCAGAATATCGAACATGCCGGTAATGGCATCGCATTCCGTACCGGCAGGAACTTTCCCCGGCCACCATGCGATGGTTGGAACACGAATGCCACCCTCCAAAGTACTGCCCTTGTTCCCGCGCAAAGGTGTGTTCACGGCACGCTGAGTACCGCCATTGTCACTGGTAAAGATTACCAGCGTGCGCTCAGACAACCCCAGATCACGGATTGTATCCAGAACACACCCAACACTCCAGTCAACCTCCTCGACCCAATCTGAGTAGATGCCGTTTGGAGATTTTCCAGCCCACTTCTTGCCGGGATAGATCGGAAAATGTACGGCATTATGGGGCAGGTACAGGAAGAAAGGTTCGTTCTTATGTGCTTTGATAAATTGAACAGCTTCGTCGGTGTAAAGCTCCACCAGTGACTGCTGGTCATCCGGCAAGACACGTTTGAGAACCGTATTGTTACGCATGAGCGGAAGCGGCGGCTGACCTTTTGCCTTGGGCTTTGGAAGCGGCTTTCCAAGATCGCTCTTTACGCCATCTTCTGCAGGGCCCATGTCGTTCGAGTAAGGTAAACCAAAATAATAGTCAAAGCCCTGCTTCAATGGCAGAAATTCGGGTTGATCACCAAGATGCCATTTACCAATTATACCGGTCGTATAACCTGCCGCCTTAAGAACCTCGGCTACGGTCACCTCATTTGGTGAAAGTCCTACATCATTCTCAGGGAAAAGTACATGCGGGATCGGAAGTGAACGTTTTGGGTAACAGCCAGTCATGAGCGATGCACGCGACGGCGAACAAACCGGCGCCGCGTAGAACGAAGTAAACTTGCGTCCCTCCTTTGCCATGCGGTCCAGATTAGGCGTGCGATTCAACTGCGAGCCAAAAGGCCCGATATCCGCGTATCCCATGTCATCTATATTGATAAAAACAAAATTTGGTTTTGGGAAAGGCGGATTATCAGCAGCGTTCAGGCTGACCTGGAAAAACAGTATCAGCATTACAAATACCATACGTGTTATCTTCATTTTCATTTCCTCGTTTACTTAATCCCGTTTACCACATGCGATCCATATTGGCATAGCAGGCATAACAATCACCAGTTGTGATAATGTATGTCATATTGGTTTTTCTTTAGTTCTTAAAACGTACGTCTATCACTGATTATTGCCCGCCACCACCAAAATTTTCAGTCAGGTTGTGTCGTCCCACCACATCAGGGGCAGGTAATCCCCCTTGCGCACTGGATCAAGAGTGAAGGCAACGAAATCACCGGCACGCTGATGCCAGTCGATACACTGGTAGCCCTTGCCGTCCCTCGGGAATGTTTCTATGCGCGGCGTCGTAATAGAAACTTCCCCAGCTTCACCTACAACCAGAGGTGTCAGCAGCAAGGCGGTACCGATCAATGATGCTACTTTACTCATGTTCACGCTTCAGTTCCCGTAAAGAATCGCGCACCGTGTTAAGGTCGCCAACAATAACAAACATTCGATATGCATATTCACCTGGAGGAATTCCGTTCCTGTCCTTCACGCGAAAAACACAATTCCACTTCACAACCTTTTCAGTTAAAAACCGGAAACGCCCATAGGTTGGACCTGTAGTATTACGAGCGGGTTGTGGCGGCGCATATATACCCATCGCATGGGTACCGCCCTGAACGGCAAGAACCACAGGGTTAATCACTTCGCCCGGTCCGTCGGAAAGCGCTTCTATCTCTCCGGTCTTCGAATTGAACTGACGAAAATCTGTGAAAGCCGAAGGCATATAACCAGTAAGCGCCTCGAAAACTGCATGCGTATGTCGCTCTCCCATTGGCAGACTGAAGACAACATCATAGGTAATAACGTGCGGCATGTTCTTGTAACCAATATGTACCCGCTTTGTGAGTAGATGGTTGGAAAGAACTGTCGTATTCCTGGCCTGGTTCGGTCCGGACTTTCCACCCGGCGCGAGCCAGAAAGCCATTCGAGTCAATGTCTGGATGGAATTCGATCCGACACACCAGTGAAGAAGGCGGCTGGAGGATTTCTCACCAGTGAAGTCGCGCGCAGAACCGGCTTCCGTAGGATTAAAAGTCTCATCAGCGATCGGCATGCCGCAATCAAGATTCGACGCCGACTGAAGCTGCCGGCCGTGGTCAAATGAATCAATAAATTCCAGTCCATTCCAGGTCAATGAGTGAATCGCACCCGCCAGTCGAGGGGTTGTCGTTATGACGATTTCAGACGAACCGGCTGGTGCACGGATTGTAGCTTTGCCATCCGGAACATCTGCATACAGCGCTCCGAGCGGATTCATTAAGAGAACCAAAACAGATAACAGGCCATGTTTCATTTTGCAGATTTCTTCTCTTTTTTTGCCAGTAGATTCAGCGCCTATGTCATGACACTTTAACAAGAGCGTTGTGCGCCCCTGGAGAACTGTTGCGCCCATAAATTCTTCGTCCAAACAGGACTAGTTTGAGATTTCACCTGATGGACACAGTACCGGAATCATCCACTTTGTAACCCCATTTTGCGATATAAGTCGAACCGGGAAGGAAATCATCTTCCGTTTTCTTCAGCAGTTTAACCAGCGCAGATTCCAGCCGAGTCTGTAATTCTACGTGTTCCTTCCTGTTAACCAGGTTCTCGATCTGGCAGGGATCAGTCTCGTTGTCGTACAACAACCACGGGCCATTCAAGTCGCGCACATATGTGTAGCGTTTTGTCCGTACGCCACGGTATTCGCGTCCGCCCTTTGCCCTGGTCCATTCGCCGAAAGGAGACGGACATTGTATCAGCACGGGATTGTCCGCCGGCGCGACAGCACCACGGCACAAGGCAGAAAAGTCTTCACCCTGAACAGATCCGGGCACAGGTATACCGCTCAAACCCAGCAGCGTCGGCATAATATCAGGAGTATTAACAGGCATGTCGATTTTGAATCCCTTCGCCTGCACTGCAGGATAGCGCACCAGCAGAGGCACACGGATTGACTCGTCCCACGGCTTCTGCTTGCGGATCTGGCCATGTGATCCAAGCATGTCGCCATGGTCTGAAGTAAAAACAAAAATAGTATCGTTTCGTAATCCGGTCGCATCGAGTGTAGCCAACAAGTCGCCAAGGCAGGTATCCATGGCGGCTATGTGCGAATAATAGCCGGCCAGGTCCTTTGCAAACTCCTTTTGCGCATTCGGACGCAGAACGATTTTGTCCGCGTCGAACATCCGCTTGAACTTTTCCGGAGCGGTCTCATAAGGATTGTGCGGAGGCCCCCATGAGAGAATCAACAGAAACGGCTTAGGACCTTTCGAATGATCCTTTATATATACCTGTGCGTCTTTAGTCTGCGCGAACACATCATAGCCGTCCCAAATACGCTGCGTCGGATCATTACCCGCGTAGTAAGGCGAACGATTATAGTTGTGGGTACACTCCAAAACCTTCCAGTAATCAAAACCCTGCCGTCGTTCCGACGGTATATATGCACTGCGACCATTCCCATCCAGATGCCATTTGCCAATATAGGCAGTATCGTAACCCGCCTGTGTATAAACTTGAGCAATCGAGGTAGCCTTGGTACTGAGACAGACATCATTTAAGAAAAGTCCGTTCGTGAGTGGATACTGGCCTGTGATAAGGCTCGCGCGATAGGGAGTACAAACGGGACAGCAGGATACTGCATGAGTAAAGTCAACGCTCTCGGCAGCCAACTGGTCCAGGATCGGCGTCCTGCCTTTCAGGTTTGGATCACCGGTGTAGCCACACGCCTGCGCCCGCCACTGATCCGCCAGCACAAATACCACGTTGGGTTTAAGGTTTTTTTCTTCACGCGCCGCCCCAGTTACTGTTCCAGCGACCATGGCCGCCGTGGCCGCAAGAAAATCACGCCTGTTCATGTTGCATCCCTTTCTTAATGTATCTTTCGGATGAACAATAAATGATAGTCATTCAAAACTTCAATTGAATTAATCTAGACCTGATTAGCCGATACAATAGCTACTCCAGTTTTCCAAACATGATACGCTCCTTCCGGCTCGGCGAGACGCTACCCTGTGTTACGCACAACCATATCGTGCCCTTATGTTCACGGAAAGTGGGATACTGAAACGACTTTTTCGTCTCGAAGCGATACTTCAGATCCCATGCCGCACAGTCGCGGGAAACGTGGATATTGAAAACACTGCGGCCGATGCCTTCAATCTTGGTGGACTCCTGCCATCCGAGGTAATAGGTGTCGCCGAACTTATCAAAAGTCGGCTTCGAGTTCGTACCGTTGGGAAGGAATGGTAATTCCCTGCCGACCGTCCATGTCCTGCCATCCTTGCTTGTGGTAAAATAGTAGTTTCCGTTACCGCCATCCTGCCTGCATATAGCCATCCAGGTCCCGTCAGGCAGACGGTTAACCGACGACTCGCTCAGCTGTACCGATTGAGGCTCGTTGTAGTGACCGATGACCTCGAAGGTAGCAAGGTCATCATGTACCATTGCCAGCGCATTCTGTTGACCCGGGAAATTATTGATTGCCACATATGTCTTGCTATCGAATTGCTTGAACGAGTCAAACAGGTATAACCCGAAATCCTTCGCAGGTTTTGCAAAACCATGATCCACAGCATCAGCGTGAAAATACTTCGGTTGCATATCGAAGACCCCGGCAGAGGTCTTGAGTTTCGCCTTATGAATACGGTTCTCGAATGCCCCGCTGGCCAGATCGAAGTCTATGAACCACGTCTGCGCCTCACGCTTGCCGGGCTGTTCACTGGCAAAGTAACAGCGGAGCGTCCTGACGTCCTTCTGAATGATGCGCGGCACAAAGCAGGCACCCACAGGCAGCGTCTCATTTTCATATACCTGTCCGGACCTGGCAAACGGAATGATCTTTTCAACAGCCAAAGTCTTGAGATTGACGATAGACATGGATGCATAAATCTCCGGCCAGCCTGCGCTCTCCCCCGCTTGAACATCGTTCACTTCCGCCACGATATAAGCGCGATCACCAACCATCACTATCTCCGCATCATGTGCACCCATCACCTCCGGGGCGGTGACATTGACAAGCCGAGCCATCACCTGACTGCCGGCAATCTTTGGGTTCACCCCGGTTGCCCGGTTGATCAGAACCTGTTGCCGCATTTTACCACTGACATCTTTGCCTGCCAGCACATCTTCTTCCGTGAACTGGCTCATGAGGATGTGTTTGTCACGCCCCCTCTGCCAGTCATAAATAATGTAAATCGATCCATCTGTCGCCTGTATTCCATCTGGATACGAAACACTGTTACGCTCATCTACCAAGAGCCCTCCCTTCCACGATTCTCCACCGTCCTCCGACAAATACGCCGTGAGATGCGAACGCCCAATACGTTTATCGAGCGGACCGTGCTTCACAAGAAGCAGATTGCCGGAAGAGAGACGGCGGAAATGAAAGCGTGAAGTAGCGTCGGGAAGATAATCCGCTACCGCTGTCCATGTTCGCCCGCCATCCGTCGAGAGTGACCGCCCGATGCCGTACTCCGCCGTGCGCACCAGCATCATAAGAGTTCCGTCTTTGCGTTCGACAATCATATGCTCGTCGCAGTTGCGTCGCGCCTGCGGAATATTCGCCGTACCAAGAAGGGAGAAGCTCTTTCCGCGGTCCCTGGATATCATGACTTTGGAACTGTCATCCCGGCCCCATATGGCGGCAGGCATAAGCCAATCGCCGTTCTTAAGAACCACAGGCTTATTGAGCATAACACCGTGGAAAAGAGCCTGCGGCTCTGTCCAGACCGGGTTCTCGGAATCTGGATTCTCAGCGGTGATCGCCATTGTGGTGGTCAGGCCACCACCATCCAGCCACCAGAACAGCCAGAGCCTGCCAGATGGATCGAGCCACAAGCACGGATCAGAATTGCGCCGCGGCCCGTCGCCGTCCGGATCTATTGCGAGCTTCAGGTCACTCCATGTCTTGCCATCGTCACCACTCGTTGCCGCAACAACGTAATTGTAACGATCTTCCCATATCTTGCCCGCATACCAGACAGCCCAGAGCCGCCCACCCGGCGAACGTTCAATGCTTGGAATACCCTGATATTTCCGTACATTGGCACCGTAATTTTCACCTGGCTGGAAATTAACCGGCGGATGAACAAACCCCTTAAGCAGCTCCGCCCCTTCCCCGTCATTTTTGTCTCCGGCAATGCCATTACAGGACAACATCAGGGCTGCTGCTATCACAAAACGGATAAAACAACTCAATTTACTCATGGGATCTGCCTCCTGGAACAAATATGCGGTTTATCTTTCTTTGTTCTTGCTTGTTTCTTGTATTATATAATATATAACTATTACTAATACTATATACATTTATTACAGCTTTCAGAATAGGTTGTCAATAAGAGCCTAAGTGTTTCTCCGCCAGAGAAACATGGCGACCTGATCGGGCGCAGCTAAAGGTAGGGCGGGGCCGCTGGACCCGCCGTGGAATCGGAGAAGAGCGGACGGCCCAGCGGTCCGTCCCTACCGAAAAATAGACAAATATTGTTGCAAGTTATTTTGGAAAAGGGCCCAAATATGAAAACAAAAGTGCGGATTCTGACATCGTTCCTGAAAGGACTGCGTATCATGGAAAGAATGGCTTCCGGGGATGACGGACTGAGCCTCGCCGAAGCGGCCAGGATGACCAATCTGCCAGCATCCAATACGGTCCTTTACATGAACACCCTGGTTGAGTCAGGCGCTGCGTTGAGGGATCCCATCAGCAAGCGGTACTTCGTATCCCCGGCATTTATCGAACGATCCCGCCACGCGGATCGCGGAACAATCCACCGTATGCTTCTGGCCGCTGATGAACCGATGCGTAAACTTCACGAGAAATACAATGAAAATGTTCTGCTTGGTTTTCCCAGGAACGTGCATATTGTTTTCCTAAAGCATATTGCATCAAACCACATCATGAGAATCAATATAGAGCCCGAACCAGATTACCCAATGCACGTTACCGCCGCAGGCCGATCGATACTTGCTTTTTACCATGCCAAGGAAATTAAGGCGTACCTTAAGACTGCAAACCTCGAGAAACTGACGTCGAAAACAGTCACATCAAAAACCGAGATCGTGAATATCCTGGCAAGAATCAGGGAGAACGGCTATGCCTTCAACCCGGGTGAATTCCAAGAGGATGTGATGGCACTTGCTGCACCAATCATGCTCGAGGGCCGCCCTGTCGGATGTATTGACATCCAGTTCCCAACCCTGCGCCATTCTGCCAGGGAAGCAAAAGCAGCCGCAAAAGATGTTATTAATGCCGTACACGAGGTGGAATCCCACATGAAATAACAGATCAGTCTTGCCGACTGGCGACTTATTTCTTACGAACAGTCTTCCCGCCCGCCTCACGGCCATCCGGCTTTGCAGGATCATATGTCGGATTCTTTGCCGGCATCAGGGCACCTGCCGCCTTTCGCCATGCCTTTATTTTCCCGCTCAATTCCCTGACTTTATCTGGATTCTGATCGGCCAGGTTGTTCTGCTCTCCAATATCATTCTGCAGGTTGAAGAGCTCATAACGACCGCCATTTTCTAGCCACTCAATAAGTTTCCACGGGCCTTCACGGACCGCTGATCCAGGCGCACCACCCTGGTTCCCATAATGGGGATAATGCCAGAATATCGGGCCACGCTGCATTGATTCACCCTTGAGTAGAGGCACAAAGCTCATTCCATCGCAATGCGGAACAAGTCGCGGAGACAGTCCGGCCAGTTCAAGAATTGTCGGATAGAAGTCAACACTGCTTATAGGGGAACTGCATATGCTACCAGCTTTAGTGACCCCCGGCCACCGCACAATCACAGGCTCACGTATCCCGCCCTCGTACAGCCAGCCCTTGCCGGCACGTAACGGCAGGTTTGAAGTAGGCGAACCTTCCGAAGTCGACAAGCCACCGTTATCCGACATGAATATCACAACCGTATTGTCTGCCAACCCCAGCTTGTCTAGCGCATCCAGTACCTTGCCCACAGCCTGATCCATAGCTTCGACCATGCCGGCATAAATGGCATGATCCTGACTCAAACGAACTGCCCGCGGCGGCTCATCGCCGAACCTGCTTTCAGGTGAGCCCAACTCCTTGAGCCGTTTCTCGTATTTCTCCTGCAAATCCTTGCGCGCCATAAGAGGTGTATGAACAGAGTAGAATGCAAGGTAGGCCAGGAAAGGCTTGTTCTGCTCCCTGTTCTTTTCTACAAACCTGACCGCTTCTCTTGCCAAACGGTCAGGCAAATGTTCACCAGAAGGCCCATCCGACAGGCGCGGGTTGCCATAAGGCACAAAATACTTGCCTGGACCGTATGGACCACCGGCAGAATGTCCGCCCATGTTTACATCAAACCCCTGATGCTCAGGCCAGTGCGTCTCCGGACCCAGATGCCATTTGCCGAAGAATCCGGTCGAGTAACCACCTTCCTTCATTGCTTCAGCGATGGTAACCTCCTCCAGATTGAGCTGGGTATTGTAGATAGCCGGAAGACATTTCGTATTACGCTTCCATCCATCAGGCTGGGCCGCACCAATGTAATCAGTAACACCGGTCCGGACCGTATATTTACCTGTCATGATACTTGCCCGGGTAGGACTACAGACAGGACAGGCTGCATAGGCATCAGTGAACTTCAGACCACTGCTGCATAACCTGTCGATATTTGGCGTATCATAGAACTTGCTCCCGAAACACCGCAAGTCGGTCCATCCAAGATCATCGACGAGAAAGAAAATAAAATTGGGCTTACGTCCGCCGGCTGCTGAAAAAGCTGCTCGCGACAGCGACAGGCCCGTCAAGCCAATGACTGCGGTTTTTAGAAATTCCCTACGATTCATAATGCTCCTTTCGTGACTAATTCTTATTCCCTGCCTGCTTCCCTTTTTCCCGACTCAATCCAGGCAGGC
>MHBM01000134.1 GCA_001804885.1 Lentisphaerae bacterium RIFOXYA12_FULL_48_11 | reverse complement strand
AATAGCACGCAGTCGAAACTTTTGCCCTGAGCCAAGTCGAATGGGCAAAAGCGCTTATGCATGAGCCAATCTCTTGCTCATGCAATAAGCGGGCTAAGTCTTCAAGCAACCCTATGGAGCAAATATTTCCAGTTTTGCGGCTTTTTCCTTCCGCCTGGCGGATTTATTTTTGATTCCCCTTTTCACAATGGCAAAGAGTAATGCCGGAACTTTGAACAAAAGTCGCACGACATCGGCCTTACACAGAATGCCAAGTGACATAAACTTTCTGATGATCCACCTTAACTGAGCAAAGTCGTAGAACTCAGATCTTATCCTGTTCCTGATTTTTTTTAGCGCAGCTAAGCCATATTTATCAGAGTAAACCGGTCCACCAACTTCGTCGTAATGATACCCCGGGGTATTTTCTACAATTTCTTTCAAGGGAGAATATTTCTCTATCCGGAGCTTCTGAAAGCTGATCGAATCGAGACCTATCTCCTTGGCAAAACGCCCGATATAAACCATTTCCTCTTCGGTTTCGCCAATGTTTCCGTAAATAAAATAGGCATGAAGATAAAAAGGATGCTTACGAAGCACCTGAATAGCCTCCCTTATCTGTTGCTGGTTGAAACCCTTGTCGATCAGCTTGAGAATCCAGTCATGGGGTGACTCTATTCCAAGTAATAGAATCTTGATACCAGCGCGGGCAGCCTTCTCCAGCAAGGAAGGATGCCTGGCAACATCGATCCTCGTCTGGGCCACAAATATCTTTTTTATCCCGCTTTCTATGATCATATCACACAGCATCTCAGCTCTTTTTGGATTCGTAAAAAAGTTGTCATCGGCAATCATAACCAGATCTGCGGTTATTGTTTTCAGTTCCTCCATGACGGACTCAAGAGGACGTTCAGTGTACTCGCGCTTTTGCCCGAGCGGATTCAGACTGAAGGTACAAAACTTGCATTTAAATGGACATCCCCTCGTCGTGAGTATCGTGTCAAAGGTGTGAGGCATCACCTTAATACCATTCTGCAGCCATTGATACTCGCACCGGCGCAGGGACCTGTCTGGGAAAGACAGTTTTGCAACATCGGGCAAGACTGCATTCTTGTTATGAATGATCTTCCCATTCTCACGGTATGAAAGCCCGACTATGTCAGCATAAGGCACGCCGGTTACAACCTGCTGAATGATTTCCTCCCCCTCGCCTCTGACAATGAGATTAACGTTCGGACATCGAGCAAATATATTATCGACCTCTTCCGTGGCATTGTGTCCTCCTACCACCGTTGTAATGCCTTGAGGTAATTTATTTACAAAGGCACAAATTTCATCAAACCCCGAACGCCATGAGATGCTTATGCACAAAAGGTCAACTTCATGCCTGATAAAATCATTCAGCTTTTCCAGGTCACAGTACTCGACATCAAACCGCATATCGACAAGGGTGACTTTCCCGACAAGATTTTTTATGCTTGCGGCAATATATTCGAGCCCGGTAGGCGGGAATGCACCCATCCATGCGGTTGAAGTGAAAGGACTAGGGTTAAGCGCCAGAACATGCTTGTACAATTCAAGATTCCTGGACTGTTTACTCGTTATGTTTTGAGATGAATGATTCATATGCTAAATAGTAAATTGCTTTTTCTGCTAGTTCATAAATAAATTTCACATTACCTTCTTCTTTAACAACTGTGCTTTAAAAGCTCAACAACCGTCAAGCTTTCAAAAAAAATAATTTAGTAAACAATAGACAACTTAACTATAAAACACATTCTTGCTTTTTCCAACATCCATGACATGGAATAAACCGACAGAATCACCCACAACAGCAGTCCGACCAATGCTACCAGCCGGATACTGTTCAACAATCGATCTGTCATACAGTTCACGAACGGTTTCAAGACACAACGATTATTAGGGTTTTGTTTGCTTTTCTTCGTCGTTATATTCCATTATTCCTCTGTCCCATTGATTATCGAGGAGGCTATATCATGAAAATTGTTGTGATTGGTGGAGTGGCTGGTGGCGCATCGGCTGCCGCACGTGCACGCAGGCTTAACGAAAATGCAGAAATCATAATCCTTGAACGTGGCAAGAATGTCTCTTTCGCAAACTGTGGCCTCCCCTATCATATCGGCGGCATCATTAAGGACCGAGAAAGCCTCCTCCTGCAGACACCACAAAGCCTGAAGGAATCATTAAACCTTGATGTACGGGTGGAACAAGAAGTTATTAACATAGATAGAACTAAACATACAGTTACAGTTAAGGAACTTCAGACCGGAAGGGAATATACCGAAACCTACAACAAGCTGGTACTTTGTCCGGGGGCAAGCCCCATCAAACCGCCCCTTCCCGGTATAGACCATCCCTCCATTTATGTTTTGCGTAATATAGATGACATGGATCAGATAAAAGCCAAGATAGATGCTGGTGCAAAACGTGCCATAGTTATTGGAGGCGGATACATTGGCGTGGAAATGGCTGAAAATCTTCGCGAGCGTGGACTTGAAGTAGATCTTGTTGAAATGGTGGATCAACTCATGCCTCCACTTGACCGCGAAATGGCGCGCGATCTGGAAAATCACATGATTCGTCACGGCATAAGGCTTCATCTTGGAACTGCGGCGGCCGCATTCAGAAGTGCCGCAAACCTCATTTCGATAGAATTAACAAATGGCGACGTTCTGAAAGCGGATCTTGTAATCATGTCCGTAGGTGTAAGGCCCGAAACAGATCTTGCCAAAAAGGCAGGCATCGAACTTGGTCAGCGCGGTGGAATAAAAGTCAACAACAGGATGCAGACATCAGATCCTGATATTTATGCCGCTGGTGACGTTATCGAAGTCACAGACACCGTCACAGGAACACCAGCCATAATACCGCTTGCAGGACCTGCCAACCGCCAGGGGCGAGTTGTGGCGGACAACCTGATGGGGATTTCCAGTAAATACACATCGACGCAGGGAACAGCCATAGTGAAAGTGTTCGACATGACCGGCGGAGTAACTGGTGCAACAGAAAAAACACTCATTAAAGCCAAGAGAAAATTCGGTAAAATATATATACATCCCTCAGGGCACGCCGGTTATTACCCGGGAACCTCGCCCATGAGCATAAAGGTGACCTTCGATCCTGATACTGAGAAAGTTCTTGGCGCTCAAGTCGTGGGCTTCGATGGAGTAGACAAGCGCTTGGATGTGTTCGCAACAGCGATCCGGGCAGGTATGACAATATACGATCTGAAGGATCTTGAACTCTCGTATGCCCCGCCCTACGGTTCGGCAAAAGATCCAGTTAACATGGCTGGATTTGTTGCAGAGAATCTCCTGAAGGGGAACATTGAATTCTGGTATTCCGAAGATTATCCCAAAAAAACTGCAAACGGACTGATCATGGATGTTCGCGGTCCACAGGAGTTCGAGTCGTGGCACATCCCTGGCGCTGTCAATATTCCTCTCGGCAAACTGCGCAAACAGATCAAAGAAATTCCCACAGACAAACCGATATATGTTTACTGCAAGGTCGGATTCCGCAGTTACCTTGCATACAGAATATTGAAACAAAGCGGCATAAACAGGGTGAGTACACTGGCAGGAGGTTCTCTGACTTTCTGCAGTTATCACCCCAACTCTGTAACGGGTCAACAGCCAGAGCCACCAACTTTGGCTTATGCTGAAGAAAAGATGGCGGCAAAACCAGAATATATTGGAAAAACCATAACGGTCGACTGTTGCGGGCTTCAATGCCCAGGCCCCATAAAGAAACTTAAAGACACCTTGGATTCAGCGTCCGTTGGTGATGAAATAGTGGTATATGCCACCGATCCAGGCTTTGCTGCCGACTCGGCTGCCTGGTGCAGAAAGAACGGACATACTCTTCTGGATATCCGTTACGCTGGCCCCAAGGCAGAGGCACATATTCGAAAGGGCAATCCTACGGCACAGAACTTACAAGGCACCCAGGACAAAAATGACAAGCTATCCATGGTCGTTTTTTCAGGCGATCTGGACAAAGTCCTTGCAGCCTTTGTAATAGCCAACGGGGCAATTGCAATGGGTAGTAAAGTAACGATGTTTTTCACATTCTGGGGACTCAATACTCTTCGAAACCCCGGCCCACAGGCCGAGGGGAAAAGCATGATTGACTCTATGTTTGGATGGATGATGCCGGCTGGACCGGAAGAAATGAAACTGTCAAACATGAACATGTTGGGTGCCGGCACGGCAATGATGAAGCATGTAATGCAAAACAAAAATGTCTCCAGCCTACCGGAGCTACTCGGAGCTGCTATTAAAGGTGGCGCTAAACTTGTTGCCTGTACTATGTCAATGGATGTAATGGGTATAAAAGAAGAAGAACTGATTGACGGTGTTGAATTCGGCGGTGTCGCCACATTCCTTGAAGAATCATCACAATCAGGAACAACTTTATTTATATAGAATTAGAAAATAACTCACAATTCCTCATTTCTGTGAGGTAGATTTGCAGAGATTGTGCTTGATCAAAATACCTTTCGAAAAGTACTATTTGACACAAGGTAAAAAACTTTGGAGGGTAAAATGAAGAAGATACTGTTAGCATGTTGTATGGTGGCTTTTCTAGTCACGCTCGCCCCGTCAACGTCCCAGGCAAAGGCGACACACGAAAAGGGCGGACCTGCAGCTTTTGTGGTAGGATGCTGCTGGGGAATCCGGGAAGGCTCCGAGTGGAATGAGGGTGCAGGAATGCATTGGCGTGAGTGGTGCAGGATAGTTCCCTTTGTTGGGTTTGTCATTGCAATATGGGATGGTGTTGAATGTTCCCAGGGAATTAAGGCGCATGACTGGGCTAAACAGAACGGCGCCGACTGGTATTGATTTAAACGGGAGGATAAATGAAAAGATTGATTATTGCAGTTCTTCTGGCAGGGGCGTTATTGTCTCTTTCGCCTGCAAACTCTGATGCAAAAGTAAGTCGCGAACCAGGAGGTTTGCCTGCTTTCATAATCGGTTGCTGCTGGGGTCTCAGGGAAGGGACAGAATGGAATGAAGGCGCTGATATGCACTGGCGGGAATGGCTGCGTATTGTTCCTTATGTCAATATTGTCATAGGAATTTGGGACGGTGTTGAATGCTATCAGGGTATCACCGCTCATGAATGGGCCAAGAAGAACGGAGCAAACTGGTATTGATCGAGTGATCAGATTTTTTAAAAATAAAGAGAAAAAAAGAAGGGTTCTACTGGTAACAGTTAGAACCCTTCTTTTTTTCCTGATGATTTCCCCTCCCCCTCTTGTCAGGGGGAACAACAATGACTCCGAACTCGCAGTAGACCTTTATGCTGAGACCAATTTCCCAGCCTGTAGTATCGAATGTTCACGCTTGCTAATTGAAAATCCACGGAACGAAACTGCCCTGATATTGAAAGCGTTGGCAAACAAATCCATGGGCGTCGACACAAGAGACGTTCTGAGGAATATTGCAGATTCGCCTGACTTCTCAAATGAGACTGCAACGATAGCCCGCTTTGAACTTGCCAGGTCCATGTGGAAATCCGGGCAGAATACCGAGGCAATCCAACAGTTTAAAAAAGTATTTATTTCAACCGGCAACGGAAATTTATTTCTCCGTTCAGGTTATTCCATAAGCCTTTTGATAGATGAGACACCCGGACTAACCAGACAAGTCGAGGATATTTTCAGCCAGATTCAGACAAGTTCTTCCTTGTGGACACGACAAATTATTGATGAATGTAAAATCTCAATCAGCAAATCAAAAGACTCACTTACAGGCAAACCAGTCCAGTGGATAATCACTTTCTACAGGAGCCAAATAAGCCCGGCCATAGGAAGCAGATGCTCATTGACTCCATCATGTTCCGCATATGGACTTCAAGCCCTGAAAAAACACGGTGCACTTGGCGTTGCAATGATAAGCGACAGGGCAATAAGAGAACCTGATGTGGTTGCGGCGAAACCATCTCCCGTAAGGACCGGAAACAGATGGTTTTACAGTGACCCGATTGAAAACCATGACTGGTGGATAAAAACAGGTGAAAGAAAATCAGAATGAACATCCGACTTTGTACTTTCGTTTCAATACTAGCCTTCTTATCAATAGTCCTGAAAACAAATGCTGAAAATGCGATTGAAAATACCAGGCAACTCGCAAAGGAACTGGCCACAGAAGGAAAACACGAATCAGCGGCAGTTGAATATAGGCGTCTTGCAACCATGGAAGAGCAAAAAGAGGCGCGATCCGGATATTACTGGGCTGCAGCTCATCAATATCTGAGGGCCGGAAAACCTAAGCTTGTCGAAAAGATGCTCGATCGGTCCGAAGATAATTCATCTGCCATATCAACAGAAGTAATGCTATTACGTGCACAAGCAGCCATTGTCGAGAGCAAATGGAACGATGCCGAGTTCTACCTGAAAAGTATTATCGACCCACAGACTAATTACACAGAAATTTCAACAAAGAGTAAAACAACCGCTAAAATTCGAACTGCCGCATCAAAGAACTTGGCACATGTATTTATTGCCGAAAGAAAATACGATGAAGCCGAGCAGGTTCTCATCAAAGCACCGCTACCATGTCCGGAAGCAATTGGAGCAGTAAACAATTACAGGAAAGGCCATGACCGCCGCCCGATGATAGGGGGTCTGCTCGGATTGATTCCCGGCCTTGGATATGCTTATTCAGGTGAATATGCAAATGCAGCGAGGTCCCTTATCCTGAATGGACTCTTCATCTATGCTCTGATTGACACAGCTGATGATGAACAATGGGGAGCTTTTGCAGCTGTGTCGTTCTTTGAGTTAACATGGTACACTGGAAGTGTTTATGGAGGGATAGATGCCGCGCACAGGTTCAATGAAAACCGTAAGGCTGAATGTTATAAGATTATCGAAAAAGAAACCCATTTCAGTCCGGACACGGGAAAGCTCCCGCTAATCACATTAAACTTTGATTTCTAGTTTAGCCAAAAGACATCATGAGCATTTCTCGCAAAATTCTAGACAATCAGGAAATATATGGAGGAAGGATTCTCCTATTCGAGTCCCTGCCATCAACAAACGAATGGGCAATGACCAACATTAAAAACCTCCAGCATCGTGATATTGTTTGGGCAATCTGCCAAACCGAAGGCAGGGGAAGGTTCGATCGCAAATGGATATCGCCTAATGACTTGAACCTCACCTTCTCTGTAATAATCAAATGTGACGAAGCCTGTGCGCGGTTCATCTCTTCCATCACTCAGGTTGCTGCAATTGCCACTGCAGCAACCCTCCTGGAAATATCACTACCCGCAATGGTAAAGTGGCCGAACGATGTTCTCGTTAATGGTAAAAAAATCGCTGGAATCCTTGCGGAGCGCGACACAGAAACAGGCACAATTGTCCTGGGCATCGGATTAAACGTAAACATGACATCGGAAGATTTTGAAAACCAAGCGCTTATCCAGCCTGCAACATCAATAAAAATAGAAACAAATAAGGATCATATTGTTGGAGAGGTCCTTAACAACTTGTTGATGTATCTCGACAAGCGGTTAAGCTTTGGTTCTGGCAAAGAATTTTCATTCCCCGCCCAAGAGTGGGATAAAATTGACTTCCTCAAAGGCAAGACAATCACTCTTTGTTCTGGAGAAAACCGGATTAACGGATCTTATGCCGGCATTGATAAATCAGGAAGGCTTATAGTCACAGATCAGGCAGGGAAAAAACATGAGTTCTGGAGTGGCGATGTATCGGTAAGATCTTGCCACTGATAAAAAATGCGGCCCTTCGCCTAAAACAAAGGGCCGCATTTACTTATTCATATTCGCATATTTCAGTTTTGTTCCAGTCTTCCCTTTAATCCTTCAAGTTCCTTTTTCAAAGCATCAGGAAGTTTGTCGCCAAACGTGGAATAAAACTGTTCAATATCCGCAAGCTCCCGTTTCCAACCTTCAACATCAACTGAAAGAAGATTATCCAAATCAGTCCGTGAGACATCCAAGCCTTTAAGATCAAGAGCATCCTTTTCCGGTAAATAACCTATGGCCGTTTTTACAGCCTTACCGGTACCTTCAACACGCTCACATATCCATTTCAGAACACGACTGTTTTCGCCATAACCGGGCCACAGCCATTTGCCCGTTGTATCTTTACGGAACCAGTTAACAAAGAATATCTTAGGCAACTTATTCCTGTCGGTACGGCTAGCCATTGATATCCAGTGGGAAAGGTAATCACCCATGTGATATCCACAGAAAGGAAGCATTGCAAACGGATCGCGTCGCAGAACGCCAGCCTGGCTCAAGTTGGCAAAAGTTGTTTCCGAACCTCCGGTTGATCCCATGAACACACCATGTTCCCAGCTGAAAGCCTCGTTGGCCAGAGGGATCGTTGAAGGTCTGCGCCCGCCAAATAGAAACGCCGATATCGGAACACCTTTTGGATTCTCCCAGTCAGGATCAATCACGGGACACTGTCCAGCAGGCGCGGTAAATCTCGAGTTTGGATGAGCGGCTTTCCTCCCACAATCTGGAGTCCATTCCCTGCCGGTCCAGTCAATGGCTTTGTCCGGCGCAGGGACACCCATGTCTTCCCACCATACGTCTCCATCCGGCTTAAGCGCAACATTAGTAAAAATGGTGTTGCTCTGGATTGTTTTCACGGCGTTGGGATTGGATTCGTCAGATGTTCCTGGCACAACACCGAAAAATCCATACTCAGGATTGACGGCATACAACCTCCCATCATCGCCAATACGAATCCATGCAATGTCATCACCAAGGCACTTCAAAGTCCATCCGGGTAAAGTCGGTTGCATCATGGCAAGATTAGTTTTACCGCATGCACTCGGAAATGCCGCACATATGTAATACTTCTTACCTTCCGGAGAAGTGAGAGACAGGATCAGCATGTGCTCCGCCATCCAGCCCTCTTTCTTCGCAAGGGACGTTGCAATCCTAAGGGCAAGACACTTTTTGCCCAGCAAAGCATTCCCTCCATAACCGGAACCAAACGACCAGATCGCTCCCTCATCCGGAAAATGTACAATGTACTTGTTCTTAGGGTCAGGAACACAAGGCCACGGCACATCTTTTTCGCCAGGCTTCAAAGGAGCTCCAACCGAATGAAGGCAAGGGATAAACGCTCCATTCTCACCTAACGCGTCAAGAACCTTCTGCCCAACCCTTGTCATAATGCACATATTTACCACCACGTAGACTGAATCAGTAATTTCAATTCCGATTTTGGCAACAGGAGAACCTAACGGCCCCATCGAAAATGGAATAACGTAAAGAGTACGACCTTCCATAGACCCTTTGAAATACCCCCTGAGCTTGGCTTTCATCTCATCGGGATCAGCCCAGTTGTTGGTAGGACCGGCATCTTCCTGCTTTCTTGAGCAGATGTAAGTTCTGTCCTCAACACGCGCGACATCACTTGCATGCGAACAGACCAAAAAACATCCCGGGCGCTTTTTCTCATTTAGCTTTACAAAATTTCCGTTCCTCACCGCCTGCGAACAAAGATCGTCATACTCTTTCTTTGATCCGTCGCACCAATGAACGTCCTTTGGACGACAAAGCTTCACGATTTCGTCGACCCAGGCAATCAGCTTCTTATTATTTGTCGGTATTACAGCCATATTGTCCTTTTCTTTCTTAATTGTATTCCAGATGGCGCCCCCACCCGGAATCGAACCGAGCTTCACAGGTTGAGAACCTGTTGTCCTAACCGATAGACGATAGGGGCAAAAAAAACGCGGTAAACCTAACGGCAAATCATCCGCAAGTCAACCGTCAAAAAACCTGAAATCTTGCAGAAATTGTTTTCGTATAGTACTATTGAAGAATGGATCAAGCAATCGAGATATATAACCTTTCAGTTGTGTATTCAGCGGATAAGAAACCAGTAAAGGCCTTGGATGGGTTGTGTTTAGATGTACCCAAAGGGCAGGTTTTCGGCTTTCTTGGACCAAACGGTGCAGGAAAAACAACCACTATGCATATCCTCCTTGGCTTTATAGCCCCCACTTCCGGGGAAGCCCGCATTTTTGGGACAAATGTCCGGCATTCGATAGCACGACAACTGATAGGCTATCTGCCTGAACATCCAGACACTTACCGCTTCCTGACCGGTAAAGAGTTATTAATCATGACGGGTCGGCTCTTTCAACTTAAGCATTCCCTGCTCCATTCGAGGATAGAAGAAATACTTCACCAGGTCAGCCTTGAAGAAGCCTCAACAAGGAAAATAGCAACTTATTCAAGGGGTATGATGCAAAGAATATGCCTTGCTCAGGCATTGATCAATGATCCCGAGCTCCTCATACTGGATGAGCCCACAGGCGGATTGGACCCAATCGGCAGGATGGAAATCAGGAAAATTATTACAGATCTTAAAAACCGGGGGAAAACTATTTTCTTTTCTTCGCACGAGCTTTCAGAGGTTGAACTGATATGCGACCACCTTGCCATTCTATCGAAAGGAAAGCTCGTGGTACAAGGGCCAAGGACAGAAGTTGTTCCTCCCGAAGAGAATCTGGAAAAATTTTTCATGAGAAAAACAGGTAATTTATGATGAGAGTTCTTACAATTGCCCACACTGTTTGGCTCGGAATAATACGAAAAAAGGACATTTATGTTCTTCTGATACTACTGAGCACACTGTTGCTTGCACTGGTGTCACTCAACGTATTTGGATTGGGGGGAACTGTTAGGTATGTGAAAGACCTAGGGCTACTCGCTGCATGGTTTTTTTCCTGGATTCTGGCAGTTAATCTGAGTTCCAGGGAACTGCCAGGCGAAGAAACCAATGGCACGGTCTTTCCCCTCCTGGCAAAACCTATTACGCGCGCAGAACTCATTGCAGGCAAATGGCTTGGAACATGGACAGCTACAACGGTTGCCACGATTGGTTTTTATATTCTTGTTTCTGGAATTGTCATTCTAAGAGGAGGTTTTTTTGATCCTGCAGCTCTGGCTCAGGCAATAATACTCCACAGTGTTGCAGTCGGTATTATGTGCGCCATTGGCCTTGCTTTTTCCACCAGGATGAACTACGACGCAGCCGCATCCATCTCTTTTGTTCTTACAGCGGCTGCATTCCTTGTTGCCCCCAGAGTCCCCGAATTCATGGCGCACGAAACCGGCCCAACGGCAGATATCCTTTTGTTCCTGTACAATGCCCTGCCCCACTTTGAAGTATTTGATATGAGAAAAAGACTCGTTCATGATTTTGGACCAGCAGGTTGGAACACATTCCTTATCGTTATCATTTATGGAATATTATTATGCTTCTTGTACGGACTTTTAGCGTGGTTAGCCTATCGAAACAAGAAGTTCTCGAGAGGAAACCAGATGTAACAACCGCCCGATGAAGGAACAGAACCATACGCCGGAAAACTTATCCCCCAGCCTCACGACACCTGTTTGCACGGCAGTATCGATTTGGATCTTAACCTTTGCTTTATCCTGCTGGATCTCAATAGCAACGACT
>MHBM01000133.1 GCA_001804885.1 Lentisphaerae bacterium RIFOXYA12_FULL_48_11 | reverse complement strand
CGTATGAGGGGAGGTTCGTAAACAGCCTCTACTACGAGGCCTTTTTCGACCATTATCTCTGCATCGCGCAGCACCTGGGATCCTGCCCAGTTTTCAAGTATTTTTCTTGTAACAGGAAACTTCATTTTCAGATTCTACCTCACTCTCTGAATCACATAATAAGTGAGAAGGTAAACGGGGTAGTATCTATGTCGGAAATTAATATGCAAGAATTTTCCGTTTACAGCAAAGGGGAACTGGAGGGTGCAGAGACAAAGGCTCCAGTTGTTCTTGTCAATTATCCGAGAAGTGGAATCTAGTCATCCCTTCGTCCGATCAGGCCAGCTTTCAGTAAATAGTAAAGTAGTGTAAGCAGAGCTGAAAATGCGGCAGCTACATATGTCATGAAGGCTGCATTGAGCACCTTGCCGGCCATTACCTGTTCGTTAGATGATACAATACCTGCAGTTACCATAAGTTGTTTAGCCCTGGATGTGGCATTCCATTCTACAGGCAGTGTTACGAGTGAGAACAACACGACAAGGCCAAACAACAGGATTCCAAGTTTTATCAGGCCAAAGTTGTTAAGTGCTGCACCCAGTGCGATAAGTATATAAGGCGCATAAGTGCCGATTTGCACGGCAGGTACAAGTGCTGACCGCAGCGTCAGGGGAATATATCCGGTGGCATGTTGAAGTGCGTGACCGGCTTCGTGACAAGCTACGCCGATTGCGGAAAGCGAGCCAGAGTTATAAACCCCAGGTGAAAGTCGGAGCGTTCTGGAAATAGGATCGTAGTGATCGGAGAGGAATCCATTTACTTCTTCGATCCGTACGTCCCTGACACCTTTAAAGTTTAACATTTTTCTTGCGGCTTCTGATCCTGTCAGGCCGGACATCGATTCATGGTGGGAATATTTGTTGAACGTGGTCTTTGTAAATAATGTTGCCAGTCCAGCCAGTATAAACGCTGGAATCATAAATATGTAATAATCAAAACCAGTTATCATAAACTATAATACCTTTTGTTTCGTTTTCTCGATCTTCAAAAAGTTTACATTTAATCTTATTTCTAATCCAACAGTTTTCTTAGTAACAACTCTTTCCGTTTGTTTAACCTTTTTTCAGCCTTGATAACAACCTTGTCTTCTTCTAGTTTCATGCAAACACTCTTCTCGTCCTTACAGGGTAGTTCTGCAGATTCCTTTATTTCTTTTTCAGTTTCAGCGCTATTAATTAATCGGGCTTAATGACTGACCCCCTTTGGTTTCATGGAGTGATTGGGTTCCGAATCTAAACCGTTTATAATTATAAAATCATCGAATATTTGCTTAATATTACACTGGAAAAAGAGCAGTGTATTATCTTTAGAATAACTGCCCTTTCTTTCGTTCCCGTTACTTCTGCGTAATATCTTTCCTATTGTCATAACTTCCTCTTTTCTTCTAATTGAATAATGAGCACAGGATATGCCATTTTAATAGTTAGATTGGTTAACTGTTGTAATATCCTTAATGGCAATAGGATAAGAAATGAACAAGTCAGCAAAAATGAGACATAAAATATCATCATTGATTAGAAATGTCATCTTGTGGTGTGACATAATGACCCACATATTGTTTCGTATGACCACAAAAAGTATATTTCATTCTGGACTAGCTTGGACATGGAAAATATATTGTCCATGTTTGTCGGTAATGAAAGAGATAAATCTATGGATGTTGGAGTAAGAGATGCTGCTGGTTTGCTGAATGTTTCGGAAAAAACCATTTATAGGTGGATTAAGCACAACAAGTTGCCTGCTTTTCGGGTTAATGAGCAGTACAGATTCAGCCGGTCTGAAATACTTGAATGGGCTACATCGCAGAGGGTAAATGTATCGGCTGAGATTTTCAACGAGCCAGGGAAAGACAAGATTCCAATACCAAGTTTATTGGATGCGCTTAAGTCAGGAGGCATTCATTATCGGATAGGCGGTCAGGATAAGTCTTCTGTTTTGAAATCGGCGATTGATGTGATGCCGCTGCCCGAAGAAGTGGATAAACAATTTCTTCTGAAAGTCTTGCTCGCCAGGGAGTCGCTAGGTTCTACAGGGATTGGGAATGGTGTGGCCATCCCTCATGTTCGGAACCCGATTGTTATGCATATCCCTCGTCCTATGATAACACTCTGTTTTCTCGAACATCCTGTAGAGTTCGATGCTCTTGATGGAAAACCGGTACATACGCTCTTTAGCATGGTCAGTCCTACCATATCTGCGCATTTGAATCTTTTGTCAAAATTAGCATTTGCTTTACGTCGCCCAGTTTTTTCTGAGTTGATAATCCGGCAGGGGACGAGGGAAGAGATATTACAAGCCGTTGGCGAAATAGATAACGCTGTTCCCATCAACAAAAAGGCATCGGACGAAGGAGATGTGTAGAGGTGAATCTGCTTCTTTCGGCTTTTATTATTTTTGTGGGTGGTTCTTTCTTATCACTTGGCCTGGTGAAATATCCCAGAGTTTTACGTGTTGTTGGCCCTGGTTCCGTGGTGATTGGATCTGTTCTGGGCATCCAGCCTGTTCTATCGTCCCTCATTCTTGGCACATGTGATTTCCTCCAAATGCCCTGGCAAATACCCATGGGTTCCATGAGCATAGGGATTGATCCACTTTCTGCAATATTTGCAATAGCCATATTGTTTGTTTCTCCCTTGGCGGCAGTGTTTGGTGCCGGTTATTTGAAGTCTTTCGAGGATACGCACGACCTCGGTAAGAGCTGGTTCTTTTTCAATCTTCTTGTTGCAAGCATGTTGTTGGTTGTGTTGGCCAGAAATGCCCTGCTGTTCCTGATCGCCTGGGAGGTGATGTCCCTTGCGTCTTTTTTTCTGGTTGTGTTTGAACATGAGAGGGATTCCGTTCGTAGGGCCGGGTGGATTTATTTTATAGCTACTCATATCGGAACGGCCTTTCTTCTGGTGATGTTTCTTTTGTTGGGACGGCATGCCGGTTCTCTTGAATTCTCCACTTTCTTCAACTGTGGTCTTTCTAGCCATCTGGTAAGCGTGGTGTTCGTTTTCGCAGTGATTGGTTTTGGTACAAAAGCTGGTTTCATGCCGTTCCATGTTTGGTTGCCGGAGGCTCATCCTGCTGCTCCGTCTCATGTGTCAGCACTGATGAGCGGAGTCATGATAAAGACAGGTATCTATGGCCTGCTGCGAACCTTGACATTTCTGGGGTGTCCTCCTGCATGGTGGGGCTGGACAATTATCATTATAGGGGTGGTTTCCGGTATTTGTGGTGTCCTTTTTGCGCTTGCTCAACATGATATCAAGCGTTTACTTGCGTACCACAGTGTTGAAAATATTGGAATAATAGCACTTGGTCTCGGGGTCGGGCTCCTGGGTGTCAGTCATGGTAATGCTGTTGTTGCTTTCCTGGGGTTTGCGGGAGGCCTTTTGCATGTTGTAAATCATGCGGTATTCAAGAGCCTGCTGTTCTTAGGCGCAGGTTCTGTCTTGCATTCTGCAGGAACTCGAGAAATCGATCATCTTGGCGGGCTCATAAAGAAAATGCCCCTGACTGCTACTGCATTTCTTATTGGGTCAGCTGCTATTTGCGGATTGCCGCCACTAAACGGGTTCGTTAGTGAGTTTTTCATCTATGTCGGTGCGTTCGAAGGGATGTCGAGAGATGGTTTATCTTCTGGTGCTGCTATTGGCGGGATTCTGGCTATCACTGCTCTCGCCCTTATAGGTGGATTGGCCGTGGCCTGTTTTACCAAGGCTTTTGGCATAGTCTTCCTCGGTGAGCCGAGAAGCAAGCATTGCGAGCATGCGCATGAGTCGTGCATGTCTATGCGGATTCCAATGGTACTTCTTTCCCTTGCATGTGTGGCGATGGGGCTATGGGGTTTCTTTGCTTTTGGTGTAATGTCGAATGTAACTAGTGTCCTGACCTCAGGTTTAACCTTCGACCCGGCAACATGCGGATTGATCACACCTTATCAGGATGTTCTGCTGAGCGTTACGTTGTTCGCGCTGGCATTAATCGTGGTAATCGGTTCTCTTATCTTTCTGCGCAGTTGGTTGATGTCTGGCCGGATTCAGCAATCTGCTGTCACATGGGATTGCGGATATCTGGCACCTAATTCGAGGATGCAGTACACTGCGTCTTCTTTTGCGCAACCAATCACGAAATTTTTCCGGACATTTCTTCAAACCAAGCGTTATGTCTCACCGCCTGAAGGATTCTTTCCGAAAACGGCTTCATTTTCCAGCGAAACAGATGATTTTTACGGTGAACAGGTTTACAAGCCGACATTTAATGCCTTGGAGTCATGGCTTTCCAGATTCAGACAGATACAGCATGGTCAGCTTAATCTTTATATCATGTATATCATAATTGCCCTGGTGGTTTTGTTTGTATGGAAATTGAGATGAGATGATGGATGTTGCACATTACATGGGGGTTCCTCTAGGATTATGCATGGCCCCGTTACTGTTGGGGATAATCAACAGGACGAAGGCTTTTTTTGCCGGCAGGAATGGATCTCCGCTTTTTCAGGCATATTACGACATATGGAAGCTCTTGCGGAAGGATGCCGTATATAGCAGGACGACCACATGGATTTTTCGTTCGGCTCCTGTCGTTGGGCTTGGGTCCGTTATGATAGCAATGATCCTTGTCCCGGTGGCTGGTTCCTCATTGTTCGCTTTTACCGGAGATCTGATTTTCTTTGCGTATTGCCTGGGCCTGATGCGATTTGCAACTGTGATTGCTGCTCTGGATACGGGATCAAGTTTTGAGGGGATGGGTGCCAGCAGGGAAGTCCATTTTTCCACTCTTGCAGAACCTGCGCTGCTGCTAGGGCTTGCGGCTCTGGCCAAGCTGTCCGGTTCATTTTCTCTCACAGGAATGTTTGGCGGTCTTTCTGGCTCGGACTGGCTGGCCTCCGGGCCGGCAATAGCTCTGATTGCATTTGCCGTCTTTGTGGTTTTTCTGGCAGAGAATGCAAGGATACCTGTTGATGATCCGAATACGCACCTGGAACTTACCATGATACATGAGGTTATGATTCTTGATTATTCCGGACCGGATCTGGGTATCGTCCTCTATGCGGCTGCTCTCAAGCTTTGGGTGCTTGGTGCCCTTATTGTCAACATCTTGATTTGTGCCGCTGACCTTTCCGGGTTTTCCGGTTTAATTGTCTTTGCTGGGGGTATGTTTATTCTGGCTGTGCTGGTTGGTATCGTGGAGTCGATAATGGCGCGCCTGAGTCTGCTCAAGGTTCCGCAACTCCTTGTTGGCGCCGGCGCCATGTCTGTGCTGGCCCTGATTCTTGTTATGAGGTTTACATCATGAATCTTCTGACCGATTCAATTCTTGTGTTACTTATTCTGGCGAGTTTTCTCCTTCTTAGCTCATCGCGATTAAGTAACTGTATAAAAACGGTGGCGCTACAGGGGATGATGGTTGGTGTTCTGCCTCTGGCTGCAAATGACAGTTTGACATGCCGTGTGACGGCCATCGCTCTGGTTATAGCCGGAATGAAAGGGATAGTGTTCCCCTATATGCTGTTCCGCACACTCAGGGAATCCACCACAATTAAGGAGTTGAAACCGTATGTTGGTTATACTGCTTCAATGTTTGCCGGTGTTGTTTCTCTTGTGGCTTCGTTCTGGCTGGATTCACGTCTTCACCTTCCTGTGGCCGCAAGTTCACGGCTGGTTGTGCCGGTCGCATTTTCAATGATGCTGACAGGTATTTTTCTGATAGTAGGAAGACGAACCGCTGTTAACCAGGTTATCGGGTATCTTGTTATGGAAAATGGAATTTATACATTTGGTCTGGCAATTGTTCGTGATGTTCCGCTGCTGGTGGAGCTGGGTGTACTGATGGATATGTTTATGGCCGTTTTTGTAATGGGAATAGCGATTTACAGGATTAACAGGGAGTTCGATCATATCGATTCCGACCAGTTGAACACTTTGAAAGGTTAGAATGCAAATCGATGGCGGTCTGATAATTTTGCTGCTGATACTGCTCCCGGCGATCTTTTCCGGTGTGTGTCAGATGCTTCGAGCCCCATTACAAGTCCTGCGATTTTGTATTGCAGGCGTTGTTCTTGTGTCAATCCCTGGACTTGTAGCGGTATTCCAGGTCTTTCGGAAAGGACCGTTGTTTGCAGCAGGTAACTGGCTGATGTTGGATATCCTTTCAGCTTATCATCTGTTGATTATGATGATGGTTTTTACGATTAGCGCGCTGTTTGCCGTGGGCTATTTTCGAGAAGAAATCGATATGAAGGAATTTACAATAAAGCATGCCAGGCGTTATGGAAGTTTATGGTTTGGAGCACTGGCTGCCATGATGCTTGTCCTTGTATCAAATAACCTGGGAGTAATGTGGGTTGGAATTGAAGCTACCACGCTGATTACCGCGTTTCTGATATGCATACACGTGACTCCAGGCGCACTTGAAGCGATGTGGAAATACCTGATGATGTGTTCTGTGGGTGTTGCCGCGGCGTTTACCGGAATCCTTCTGACTGCAGCATCCACGGTTCCGGTCGGGATCCATCCCACTGAAGCTTTGCTTTGGACCAATATAATGAATTCAGTGAGCAGCATGGATCCTGTCCTGGTCAAGGCGGCCTTTATCTTTATTGTTGTTGGATATGGAACCAAGGCCGGTCTGGCTCCGATGCATAACTGGCTGCCTGATGCCCATAGTCAGGCACCGAGCCCGGTATCGGCAATATTCTCAGGGTTTCTCCTGAATGCAGCGTTGTACTGTATCCTTCGATTTCTACCGATTGTTGAAGCAGTCACAGGTAATTCCGGGTGGGGCCGTGATATCCTGATTCTTTTTGGCTTACTTTCTATTGTTGTGGCGGCAATATTCATTATTGGCCAGCGTGATGTTAAACGCATGCTTGCGTATTCCAGCGTGGAGCATATCGGTCTTATTGCTTTGGGTGTCGGGTTGGGCGGCCTAGGGACTTTCGCGGCGCTGTTTCATATGTTTAATCATTCTTTGTGCAAGTCTCTTGCTTTTTGCTGTGCAGGCAGGGTGGGGCAGGCGTATGGCTCCAACGATATGCGCAAGACAACAGATATCCTTCGTTCAATGCCTGTCTTGGGGGGCGGGTTGATTGGGGGCATTCTCGCATTGATAGGGGTTGCCCCCTTTGCAATCTTTTTGAGTGAATTTATTATTCTAAAAACTGCAATTGACTCTTCCCGCTACTGGATTGCTGGTATTTACCTGACAGGGCTGGCTGTGGTGTTTGTTGGCGCGCTCCGCCACGCCATTGCAATGGCGTGGAAGCCACCGGAAGAAATGGCCCCTGATGCGCCTGCAAAAATTTGTCTGGCCGATGCTGCCCTTGTGGTCATTCCTCTTATTATTCTCCTGATTCTTGGATTGTGGATGCCAAAACTACTTGCTGAGTTCATTCTGAAAGCATCTATCGTTCTGGGAGCTTTATCGTGAAATGTTTCATTGATATATCTAACGGGGAAACAGCAAAACTAAGTGATGTGCCTCAACTTTCGAGTAATGACTTCAGGAAAATTATCATAGATGAGGTAGCTCAAGGGAGCAGGTTGTCAGCTTTATTTGGACATTTATTACCTGGAGGTAAGGTGCTGATTTATGCGGTGTTGGCCCAGAAGGAAACCGCATCACTGTTGCTTTTATCTTCTCCTGTAGATGGAAAGTATCCGGCGTTGACGCCTGACTGTGAGCAGGCGCATCTTTTCGAAAGGGAGATTGCCGAACAATATGGGGTCTTTCCTGAAGGGCATCCATGGCTCAAGCCTGTTCGTTTCCCCCCGGCCGGCCGGTCTGTCGAGGACTTGTTCGGCCTGCTTCCTGGAAATAACCAGTGCGGGGTAATGGATTATTTTAAAATGGCAGGAGAGGAGATTCACGAAGTGGCTGTTGGGCCTGTTCATGCTGGTATTATCGAGCCTGGGCATTTCCGTTTCCAGTGTCATGGTGAGATCGTGCATCATCTGGAGATTTCACTGGGTTACCAGCACCGCGGTATTGAACGGGCACTCCTTGGCGGTCCCGATAAAAGGAGTATTCATTACGCGGAAACTCTTGCTGGCGATACGACCGTCGGACATGGCCTTGCATATTCGCGAATACTGGAGTCTTTATCCAAATGTAAGGTGTCCGCGAGGGCTCAGGTAATACGGGGTGTTGCCCAGGAGCTTGAGCGGATTGCCAATCATATCGGAGATCTTGGAGCCCTAGCTGGTGACATCGGTTTTCTCCCTACCATGTCATACTGTGGTCGTATTCGTGGTGATGTTCTGAACATGACGGCGGTATTGTGCGGAAACCGTTTTAGTCGTGGTTTGATCAGACCTGGCGGTGTCGGGTTCGATATCGATGCCAAATGTATCGAGAACTTGTTGAAGAAGCTGGAGACTGTACGGATGGAGAGTGAATCGGCCGTGGATCTTTTATGGACTACACCATCTGTACTTGCTCGTTTTGAAGGGGTTGGCCAGATCACGTCGGCAGTTTGCAGTAAGCTTGGCCTGGTTGGAGTTGCGGCAAGGGCATGTGGGGAGGCCATGGATGTCCGGCAGGATTTTCCTTACGGGATATTCCGTTTCTCTCATATTCCGTTGTCGACTTGGTCTACAGGTGATGTTTTTGCCAGAGCTTTCGTCAGATGGCTGGAGGTACAGCGTTCCATTGCTTTTATACGTGAACAGCTGGAGTCTTTGCCTGATGGCGATGTGATGGCGCCCATTGGCAAGCTTGCACCATCCAGAATAGCTGTATCCATGCGTGAAGGTTGGCGCGGGGAAATCTGTCATGTTGCCATTACAGGCGAAAACGGCAAATTTGTCGGCTACAAGGTGGTGGATGCGTCATTTCATAACTGGTTTGGGTTAGCTTATGCCATGAGACAACAGCAAATTTCGGATTTTCCGTTGTGCAACAAGAGTTTTAATCTTTCGTATTGTGGTTTCGATCTTTAATACGACCTATAACCGGAAAGGGTATGGATTGTCATGTTAGGTATTTTGAAGGCAAGATTGTTTCAGGGGCATCGGACGATTAAGTTTCCTGATGGTCCTGCGCCCGAATTACCTGATAAATTTGCCGGTAGACCTCAGATTGAATGTTCGAAATGTCCATCCGATTGCGGCAAGCAATGTGTAGATATCTGTCCTACTGGGGCATTTGCTGCCAGTAATGATGATGCCATTACCCCATCGATTGATATGGGTAAATGTCTTTTCTGTAGAGCTTGCAGCAATGCGTGTAAGAATAATGCAGTATCGTTCGGCCGAACATACCAGCTTTCTGCAGTGAAAAGGGAAGATCTCGTCGTTAAGAATAATGATACTTCTGAAAGAGTTGTGCGGAACAAGAAGGTTTGTGATCTTTTTGGCCGCTCGCTAAAACTGCGACAGGTCAGCGCTGGTGGATGTAATGCATGCGAAGCTGATACCAATGTTCTCAATACGCTTGCATGGGATTTGGGCCGATTTGGAATACAATTTGTAGCTTCTCCGAGGCATGCAGACGGCCTGCTTGTCACCGGCCCTGTATCGCAAAACATGCGGGAAGCTTTATTGAAGACCTATGAGGCGGTGGCTTCTCCCAAAATTGTTATTGCGGTGGGCTCATGTGCAATTTCTGGAGGTCCGTACAGGGGGCAAAAGGAGTCTTGTAACGGCGTGGATACAATCTTGCCTGTAGACCTTTTCATTCCTGGGTGTCCTCCACATCCGTTGACAATTCTTGATGGTTTGTTGAGACTTATTGGAAAACTGTGATTTTTTTTAACTTATCGCGATGTGCCCGCCTGAATTCCAGAAAATCAATGAATTAGTCTTGAAATATTTAATCTGGAATTGTATTGTTACAACTAGGTAGGGGGCTGATGCCAATGTTCATCCTCAACGATATCAAGACCTTTAATAAATTTTGTATTCGCGGAATTCTGATTCCTTGCTTGTTGTTGGCTTCCTTTGCTTGTTTTGTTTTTGCTGGTGTTTCTGACGAAATTGAAGCGCTAAAAACCATCTACGAGCAGAACTTAAGTGCGATCGACAAGGAGTATACAGACAAGGACCGCGCTTGGCCTGATGAATATCAGAAAGAACTTGATAATCTCCTTAAGAAAATGCAGAAGGCTGGCGATCTGGATGGCTGGCAGGCTGTTAATAACGAAGTTGTCAGGTTCAAAGGGGATAAATTTATACCTCCTGCTGCAATTACTTCAACTGGTGGAGAATTACAGTCAATCCAGAAAAAATATCAAATTCTCTCCAGTAATCTGGAAATAGAGAAGAGTAAGAAGATAATATCTCTGACAGAGAAGTACATGACCCGGCTTACGAATACGCAGAAGACCTTGACCATTTCAGGCAAGATCGACGATGCACTTATAGTGAATTCCGAAATAAAAAGGGTTAAATCGTTGCCAAAAGTTTCGGCAGCAGAATTTGCCATGATGTCTGTAGAAGCTGAGAAGATCAGTGACCAGAAATCTTCGGTGCCAGCCGAAGACCAGAAGAAAGCAGAAGAAGCTCCCAAACCAGCGGTTGGGCAACCGGCTGCTGAAGCTGCCTTAGATAGCTCAAAACCAAAAGTTTATGATGGACAGGCACCACCTCAAATTGCTGGCGTGAATCTCAAGAACATACCTCTTTCAGGAACAGAGCGAATGCGTGTCTCCAAGACAATTTCAGTTAACACGATGGTTGGTAAGAAATCAGCTGTTACGTCATCTTCGTCGTCCAGTACATACTATGCTACTTATGCGAGAAGTGGATCAAATCAGCATTCGATCAGGATAAATGTCAAGGTAAGCAATGTAAACTCGTTCTTGGAGAATGGGGTCATGGCTGTTCAGATATTTGGCAAAAACCTTTCAGGGAAAGGCGGATATCTGGATTTACGAACGGATGTAATTAAACTTCCAAAACTTGAGGGAGGGAAGCAGGTGTATGTAGATTGTCCTCCACTAACCACATCTGTCGCGTCCCAGCGGTCTCTTAGCTCTTATTCATCGTATGCGTCTAGTGCGTCAAATACTGGAAC
>MHBM01000132.1:1564-11489 GCA_001804885.1 Lentisphaerae bacterium RIFOXYA12_FULL_48_11 | reverse complement strand
TACCGAAAACGCACCAAACTGCAGATGCGCCCCCTCAAACCAGCCTGGGTGTAATTCAGAAATGTTGGTACATTCTACATTTTTCCGCGTCTGCGCGGAATGGAAACCGCAGGTGGCATTTCGTCGCCCGAATGGGCCGGAGAAACGGCATGAGGATTTTGCGATGCCGGCGCGGCGACGACACCAGAGGGATACTGATGTATCCGAGGGTTTCGGCAACAATGCCGGCGCGCAAAAGACACATACCGGCTTCACCGCGAAATGCCACCTGCTTACTCTTCCACCCACAAATATGACTTACTCCCAACCAGCCTCAATACGCGCCAAATAGCCACTTCTCTTGATGTTCACACACGATCATTTATCATTGAAAATCGGGACGTCAACTCCTGATTCTCAATATTAATCAACACCTGCTTTCCCTGAACAATCCAGTGGGCATCGGAGCCAGACTGTGAATAACAACCTTAAAGCATGAAAGGACACTGGACTGCCTTCAGATTTCATTTGCGGACAAGACGAATGGCGCGCAAATTCAACATTGGCGGCTTGCCATCCGCTGACCGCACAGAAAGAACAACCGCCCCCGCAGGCAAATCGATCTCTCCAATTGAATGTTCCTGGAATTTATCCCAGCCGCCGGTCCCCTGTTTTTCCATCTCAAGCAAACCTATTCGCTCCGCCCTGCCTTCGTTCTTTTTCACCAATTCCAGAGCTATTTTACCGCCACCACCTGTTGCCGCATAGACAGCAATCACTGAATACTTCCCGCCATCAGGCACAGCAAGGGTCCAGGACAGATATTCCTTGGCATCAGTCCACCGCCCGACATTGTCCTGCCCGCCCTTGCGTTCGATAAGAAGCAGCGAGCCATGCAGGCTCGCTGACTTCGGCACGGCTTCAAAACAGCCTTTTGTATCGGGACGAACCGGCGGCACTTTCCGTGATCCGTAATAATTCAACCTGTCCGCCTGCGGAGTTACAGGCTCGATCAACAGTTCATCCGGCTTTAACCTGTTTTTTCCTGACATCAACACAACCGTCTCACCTTTCTTAAGATCCACGGTCGTGAGCGGTAATCCATTTCTGTCCTTTTCTGCCAAAACTGTAAAAGCTCTGGTACCTGAAGTAATAACCGGCTCTTCAAGACCGGTCCGCACTTTACAAACATTGCCGGCCAGACTTCTGATCATGACAAACCTGGTGACTCCATCGCGCCGGACTGCAGACACTTCAAAAGCCCCCTCCGCAAGCAGCCTGTGAATTGTTACATCCTTCCAGGCATCTGGAACGGATGGAAATATTCTAATACAGGTTCCAAAAGGCTCCATCGCCCAGCTCTGAAGCAGAACTTCCTGCAAAGCCGCGGCACCGGCAAGAGGAGTTTCGATAACAGGCCCAGCTTCAAGATACATCGTATTGGCCTTTACATACCGATAGAGAAACTCATCCATAAGCTTCACATTAGCCCCACTGCGTCCCAGCCACGATGATATTGCACTGGCACCGGTAAATGAATAGCCCTGCAAAGCGCCGGCAAATCCAATCCAATGTTCAAGCGATTTCTCAATCAACGGCCTGTCGGATGATGATTCCGGATCAACCATATGTAATGGATAAACCATCAGAAGATGTGAGAAATGACGATGCGATTCTGCCAGCGGCTGGCCTGCACCAATCATGTAACCGGTGGCCGGATCAACCGGATAAGGTACCAACTTCTCCAGAGTCTCACGCCATTTCGAAGCAAGAGGATCATTCAAAGATAGACGCTCATTGCAGGCCAGTAACGTCTGCAGGCCCCACCTCAATAGTGAGAGATCATAATTTGTGTCTGGTGCTTTCTTGGAATATTCCGGTGAAAGCGAAATCGGCAGGTGAAGTTTCCCGTCAGGACCCGGCTTAAGAAGGTGCAGGTAATAACCTATTGCACACTTCAACAGCGGTACGAGACGATTCTTCAGCATCACCTCGTCACCCGAATAGCGGTAATGCAGCCAGTAATTGTGCAGTGTCCACGTCAGGTTGCCTCTTTCCTCGCCGTCCTTACCACCAACGCCACCACGACAGTCATACGAACTTACCCGCCCTATGGCCGCAGAATCATTACGCCAGTCAGCCGGCACATTATTGATAAGGTTGGATGTCCCAGCATCAAGCATGTTGATGAGCGATTCACCAAGCTCCAGCCTGTTTGCCGTATAAACCGGCCAATATGTAAGCTGTATGTTGAGGTTCCACCAGATCATTGGCCAGGGCGTACGTCGAAACCAGGGCCCCATGAGATCAAGCGCAGGCCTGTCGGGCCTCGTACCAGCCGCCATTTTATAAATCTGGATCCAGTAGAAACTCTCCATGCGCGTATCTGGTATTGAGAAGAAACCGCCGCGCGGCCAGAATGCATTCCACCACGCACGGTGCGAACCGGCCAGCACTTCCATGCCATCTGCAATGGCTGCCTTCACGCTGGATATTGCCCGCTCTGCATTCGGAGTTCCTGTCGCAGCATAATCCACAGTCCAAACGAAGAGCTGTTTGCCATTTCTGGCAATCTCTCCCCATGCCACGATGTAACCCCCACCCGCCTTGAATGACTGCACACACCAATCAACCTCCCCTGTTTTTCCCATCTGTGGCTGTGGATTCATCTTGTCGGGAGGAATCACATTCTTCTTGAACTCGTCACGGGCCGGTATTGCGGGAAGCGGCTGATAGACCATTCTGGCAGGCGCACCTTTTCGAGAATCAAACTCAATGACTGCTACAGGTCGTTCCGCATGTATAAATGAACGCCAGGCGATGTCGGTCGCAGCTGACTTCAGCACACCTGTTGCCTCTGCATTCCAGAGATCGAGGCGCATTTTCCCGGTAACAGGAGAAGAACCATCACACACAACAGCAAAACGTCCGATCGCGAGCCTGCTTCCACGATCAGTAACATCCGACCGGCCGACATCCCACTGCAGAACATTCTCCCCCTCGCTGTATATCGTGGCGCCAACAAGCCCATTCCCTATAAAAGCTGCCTCATGCCAGGCCTTAGGCAGCGACTCCCATACAAGATCATGACGTGACAGAAAGGCAGACCAGTCAATCCTGTCGGTGACCGTTTCTGCAACTGCGGAGGAACATGTTGTGACGAGGAAAACCCAGATTAATTTCTGAAATGTATTTTTCATGAAGGCAGGATGCCACAGCAGTCAATACAGCGTCAAGATCGGCCCTCCGGCCGGATATTGCAGAATCCTGCCGCCAGTATAAGGGTTAAATCAACCTTGTAAAATATGCACATTGCATCCAAAATTGTGCAATAGAAAAAAAACGTCCGGACATTTACAATCCGGGCAGATGATTAATACGGGGAAAGCTATTATCCCTGATTCAGTAACGAAAAATTCTTCCAGGAGGTTATCATGACACATCTATGCACTCGCCGCAGATTCCTTGGAACTACGATTGCGACCGGAGTGGGCGCCAGCCTGCTCGGTGGGATTATGCCAACTTCCCGTGCGGCAGAATCTGCCAAAGGGTTGAGGGTTGGCATTATAGGACTGGATACTTCACATTCACCGGCCTTTACCAAGTTACTAAATGACCCCAAGGCAGAAGCCGATCTTGGCGGATACAGGGTCGTGGCAGCTTATCCATATGGCAGCCGTGAGATCGAGAGTAGTTTCAAGAGAATCCCGGGTTATATCGAGGACATGAAGAAGCTTGATGTGGTCATCACGGAATCAATAGCGGAACTGTTGGACAAGGTTGATGTGGTGCTGCTGGAGACAAATGATGGCCGCCTGCATCTTGAACAGGCCCTGCAGGTATTCAAGGCTGGCAAACGTGTATTCATCGACAAGCCGCTGGCAGCATCCCTGGCTGATGCCGTTGCCATATCCGAAGCAGCAAAAAAGAGTAACGTCCTGTTCTTCTCCTCTTCATCTCTTCGTTTCATCGAAAGCATTCAAAAACTGGCAAAAGACAACACAGCAGGGAAAATACTTGGCGCAACAACTTACAGCCCGTGCTCTATAGAGAAAACACATCCCGACCTGGTGTGGTATGGCATTCACGGGGTGGAGATGCTTTTTGCGATAATGGGTACCGGCTGCAGGAGTGTAACGAGAGTTCACACCGAGCAGACTGACTTTGTCACAGGCGTCTGGGAAGGCGATCGTATCGGTACGTATCGCGGCCTGCGCGGCGGTAAAAAGGATTACGGTGGTACAGTATTCGGGGAAAAGGCTATTATCAGTCTTGGATCGTACGGGGGATACCGACCCCTGCTGGTGGAAATAGTTAAATTCTTCCAGACAGGCCAGGCGCCGGTCCGGCCGGAGGAGACAGTGGAAATGTTTGCTTTTATGGAAGCGGCTGATGAAAGCAAGAAACAGGGCGGAGCTCCAGTGAGCATAGCGGCAATGTTTGAAAAGGCGAAAAAATAAATATCCGGGAGAAAACAGACCATGAACACAACACGCAGGGATTTCCTGAAAACGACTATGGCGGGCGCAGCAGTTGCGGCGGCTGCAAATATTATTCCGGGTTTTAGCAACAGGAGTTATGCGGCGGTCGCTGGCGCGAACCAACGGATCAAGGTGGCCATGATGGGCGTTAACGGCCGTGGCGGCGCGCTTGCCGGAAGCTTTGCCAGCCTGAAGGATGTTGAAATTGCATACGTCTGCGATGTCGATTCACGTGCAACCGAGAAATGTATCGCCCATCTCGAAAAGAAATTCGAAGCACACCCCAAGGCTGTGACTGATTTCAGAAAAGCACTTGAGGACAAGGAGCTTGACGCTCTTGTTGTTGCCGCTCCCGACCACTGGCATGCGCCTGCCGCGATTCTTGCATGTAAGGCGGGCAAGCATGTCTATCTGGAGAAACCTTCCAGCCACAACCCGCACGAGGGCGAGCTGGTGGTTGCCGCCTCCGAGAAGTACAAGAAAATTATCCAGATGGGCAACCAGCGCCGCTCTTGGCCCAATGTGGTTGCAGCCATTGAAGAACTTAAGAATGGAACCATTGGACGGCCTTATTTTGCAAAAGGCTGGTACACCAGCAATCGGGCTTCAATAGGCAAAGGCAAGGAAGTGCCTGTCCCTGAGTGGTTGGACTATGACCTCTGGCAGGGCCCCGCCCCGCGCAGGCCTTACAAGGACAATGTTGTCCATTACAACTGGCACTGGTTCTGGAACTGGGGCACAGGTGAAGCGCTTAATAACGGTACGCACATGGTCGACCTCATGCGCTGGGGACTCGGCGTTGAATATCCAGTGCGTGTCACGTCAGCAGGCGGCCGTTATCGTTACCAGGATGACTGGGAAACCCCGGATACACAGGTAATCACAATGGAATTTGCGAACAACACCAGTATGACATGGGAAGGACGCAGCTGTAACGGGCATAATATTGAAGGCACTGCAGTCGGCGCTCTGTTCCACGGTGATACCGGATCTCTGATGATAAACGGCAACGCCTACACGGTTTACGATCTGAAGAGCAAGGTGGTTAAGGAAGTAAAGGCAGGCAAGGCGATTGATGCCCGCGATACAGTCAACCCATCCGCAAATCTTGACACAATACACATTCAGAACTTCCTTGATGGTATACGTAACGGCACAAAGTTGAATGCCGATATTCTTGGCGGTCAACAGAGTACACTGCTATGCCAGCTTGGCAACATCGCGCTCCGCTGCGGCAATACCCTGAACATTGACCCGGCAAACGGGCGGATTAAGAACGATGAGGCTGCGATGAAGTTCTGGAAGAGGGATTACCAGCCCGGCTGGGAACCCGTCATTTAGACGGCAAGCTTAAAGCGTCGCGGTAGGCTCGAGGGGTCTTTCTTTCAATTTTCCGAAAGACATTGGTAAAGTGTTGCGAATGGCAAAAACCCGCCAGGCGAGCAATCTCAACACATGATCTGTCGGTATGAAGCAGAAGATGCTTGGCCGTCTCAAGACGGTAACGCATAATTTCATCATAAACAGAACGGCTTAGATGCTGCAGAAACAACCGATCAAGGCTGCTGCGGGAAACACCAGCAGCTCGCGCCACATCCTCAACACCAAAGCTGCGCCCGATGTTATCCTTGATAAATAGTATCGCGGAGCGGACGGCCGGCAGGCTGATAGCTGTCAGATCCGTACTCTGCCGAAGCACAATATTGGTTGGAGGAATCAGAATCGGGCGGGAGGGCACAGCCTTACCATCAATAAGGCGGTCCAGCAAAGCGGCACTTTCGTAACCGACACGTTCAAGATCATGAGCAATACTGGAAAGAGGTACCGGCTGATTCAGGCAGATAAGCTCGTTATTATCAACACCCAGAATGGCTATATCTTCGGGAACTTCAATTTTTGCAAAACGGCAAATGTCTTCAACCTTGGCGGCGTCATAATCATCGTACGCAAAAACAGCCAAAGGCCTGGGCGCATTCTTGAGTTGCCGCGCCAGCCAGATTCGCAAGCGCATCCAATCCTCGGGCAAGTCTCTGCACGATTTCTCCCATACCCACTTCAAGGGAGCATCCAACCTCAAACCGGCACAGGCAGATCGGAACCCATCGAAGCGTAATTCGTGAACCGGCGAAAAAGTGGTCGAGAACCATGCAGTGCAGCGAAAGCCGCGGTCTGCAAAGTGTTCGGCGGCCATACCGCCGATTTTAGCATGATCGCCAACGACGCGCGGCACAGGAATGTCCATCCTGTAGAGCCCCATCCCTACGACCGGAATGGCCAGTCTCTTCACGTATGCCATGATGTCGCGTCTATGGGAGAACACCGTCAATACCCCGTCGCCTTTCCACCCCCGTGGTATTGTTACCCGTTCTTCGGCGGTCAGATGCCAGTTGTGCTCACATGCATAGAGGCCAATTCCTTGACGCACATGGTGATCATACCACTCCGTCAGGATCAGTACATTCCTTTGATTGAGATGTCTACGCGAACGTGCCATGGTGAAAGTTTGTACAAGTTGACAGTAAGGTGCAATAGAATTGTTCCAGCAAAGGTACTGCCGCCGTTGTGCGGGGCTGGGACTTTTTGCGATGTAAAAATATGCACATTACGTCCGAAACTAAGCAATGGAAGGAAATTACAATATATTTTATTGTTATTAGACAAGGGCAAGGAAGATTGCCTTTGATTAAATCGTCTTTTTTCTGCAATGTAAGTTACGAATCTTGGAGGTAATTGAAGAATGAAAATCAGAATCTTTGATGACAAGGAATCTCTAGGGCAGACAGCAGCGGTACAGGCGGCAGACATCATCAGGAAGGCGCTGAAAGCACAAGGGAAGTCACGCATTCTTGTAGCCACCGGCGGCTCACAGTTTGAGTTCCTGGAAGCACTGACCCGGGAAAAAGGAATCGACTGGGCCAAGGTGGAAATGTTCCATTTCGATGAATACATCGGGCTCAGCATCAAACATCCCGCCAGTTTCCGGAAATACCTGCTCGAACGACTTATCAACAAGGTCGGCATCAAGGAACACCATCTCCTTAACGGAGAAGTTGATCCCGAGAAAGTCTGCAAAGAAGTCGGCGCCCTCCTGGCTGCCGGACCAATCGACGTGGCATTCCCCGGCATTGGAGAGAATGGCCATCTTGCCTTTAACGATCCACCGGCCGACTTCCAGACCGAAAAACCCTACATTGTAGTGAATCTGGACGAAGCCTGCCGGAAGCAGCAAATTGGTGAAGGCTGGTTCAAGAGCATGGCCGAGGTGCCAGAGCGTGCAATCTCAATCTCCATCAGGCAGCTGATGAAGGCCAAAACCCTTATATCGGTCGTTCCGGACGCACGCAAGGCAAACGCAGTCAAGCTCTGCATGGAAGGAACTGTTAGCCCTAACGCACCGGCCTCTATCATGCGTACACATCCTGACGTTACGCTGTATCTCGATAAACAGTCATCAGCGCTGCTAAATCCAAAAACCATTTCATCTGGCGCACCGGCATAATGAATGTCACATTTCCAGGCTTTGTTGATCTGCAGGTAAACGGATTCGCAGGTGTGGATTTCAACACGCCGGCCCGTTCATCAGAACAAATCTGCAAAGCCATGGATGCCATGCGCGCAACGGGTGTCACCCGTTGCCTGCCGACACTTATTACATCTTCTTTCGAAGACTTTGCCGCCTGTACAAAGGCCATTCTGGCATCGAGTGATCCCGCCATCGCCGGGTTCCACATGGAAGGCCCGTACATTTCTCCGGAGGATGGCGCACGTGGCGCACATCCCATCGCCCATGTGATTCCGCCTTCTATTGAGGATTTCAAACGCCGGCAGGATGCTGCAGGAGGGAAAATAGTTCTCGTTACCATAGCACCTGAAACTCCAGGGGCGATCAGGCTGATTGAATACCTCGTCAGCCAGAACATCCGCGTAGCCATAGGACACAGCATGGCAAAGCATGATGACATACAGAACGCAATCAAGGCTGGTGCAACCATGTCCACACACCTAGGCAATGGGTGCCCTCAGATGGTTCACCGTCACAACAACATGATCTGGGAACAGCTGGCTGCGGACGAACTTCATGCCGGCCTGATCGTAGATGGGCATCATCTTCCACCCGCCGTGGTAAAGTCCATGATTCGAGCCAAGGGATTGTCACGCAGCATACTGGTAACCGACGCGATCTCCGCAGCAGCCGCACCGCCAGGCCGTTATATGCTCAGCGGTTTCGAAGTCGAGGCGGACGCCAATGGGCGTGTCTCGCAGGCCGGTGCCAGCAACCTCGCCGGATCCTCCCTCACAATTAATGCCGCGGTGGCAAACACTGCCAGGTTTTGCGGACTCACTCTGGAGGAAGTACTGCCGTTGGCATCAATACAACCAGCGAATTACATTGGCATCGAACCAGCAGGCGTGATAAATGCCGACTGGGATCCGGACAAATATCAGCTGGTTATTCGTGACGTGAAAAGCAAGTAAACCGAAAGGTACACCAATAGATGAAGACTCCCATAAAAGGGTTACGGTGGTACATGGTGGGCATGCTTTGCCTTGCCACTGCCTTGAATTATCTTGATCGGCAGACCCTGTCTGTGCTGGCCGGGACAATAAAAGAACAGCTCCATATCTCCACAATACAGTATTCCTATATAACCTCTGCATTTCTCATAAGTTACACAATCATGTATGCCGTAAGCGGGCGGGTAGTCGATTTCCTGGGTTCTCGCAAATCATTTATCATCTTCGTTTCCGGCTGGTCGGTGGCAAACGTGTTGCACGCATTTGCCAAGACAGCCCTGCAGTTCTCTTTCTTCCGTTTCCTTCTTGGCGCAACAGAACCGGCCAACTTCCCTGCCGGGGTCAAGGCTGTCAGTGAATGGTTCCCAGTTCGTGAACGGGCACTGGCAATCGGCATATTCAATTCCGGCACCGCAATCGGATCAGCCCTTGCCGCGCCATTGGTCGCCTTATGTGCGCTCCAGTGGGGATGGCGTTCCGCATTTGTCGCAGGCGGCATCCTCGGCGCAATATGGGTCGTTGCATGGATATTCATATACCAGACGCCTAGAAATCATCCCCGCCTGAGCCCCGAGGAACTCCGACTGATAGAGAGTGACGACGCGCCACAGGCAGTACAACCCAAGCCTCCATCTATCATGCACATTCTCAGTACACGTGAAGCATGGGGCTGCATCCTGGCGCGGTTGTTCACGGACCCGCTGTCGTACCTGTTCATTTTCTGGATTCCGCTCTTCCTTCAGCAGGAACGCGGGTTCGACCTCAAGGCAATCGGCATGTACGGCTGGATTCCTTATGTGGCCCTCGCAATCGGCAATATCCTCGGAGGCGCCATCCCGCGCTATCTCATTCAGCATGGCTGGTCACTCAACCGCTCACGAAAAACAGTCATGTTCGTGGCTTCGTGCCTGATGCCGACCTGTTTCATTCTAATCACGATCGTGACCAGC
>MHBM01000132.1:639-1533 GCA_001804885.1 Lentisphaerae bacterium RIFOXYA12_FULL_48_11 | reverse complement strand
CCATGCTTTGTCATGCAGCCTGGGCTAATATCACACTGCCGGCCGAGGTATTCGAGAAACATGTTGTCGGATCTGTAACAGGTTTCGGAGGGGCAGTCGGATCGCTTGTCAGTGCCGCAGCAATGCTCTTGATCGGCCAGACCGTCGCGGTAAAATCATTTACACCGGTCTTTATCATTTATTCCGTTCTGCCAATGACAGCTTTCATTCTCGTCTGCCTGTTGATTAAAGAACTCGGCCATATCCGCAAGATTGAGGCTTGAACACTGTTTGAAACAGAATGATTTTCAGGCATTCCAGTCCCGGCCACCCAGGAATCCTTCGTGGAAAAATACCGGCTTGTATCCCTTTTCCGTGACGAAACGAATGGCCGCTTCCAAACGCTTCCCGTGATCGGGAATATAACGTTTGTAAAAGGGCCAGAAATACTGTTCGTGCGTAAACAGGTCCATGATCTCGGCACAATTCGGGTCTGCAGCCACCGCTTCCAGCGTTTGAACAGTCTTTTCGACCGGAACATTGTTACAGACAATATCACATCTGGAGAAAATGATCCCGCTGTCAAAATCCTTCAAAGCATCGTGGTGCAAAAGATATTCGGAACGTGCATCGTCAAGACGGTAATTGACATCATATACACCTTTACTATTTCGCGCAAAGGAACCGCTCAGCACTCTGACGCCGCGTGACGCCAATGGCTTTAACGCCGACGGACGCAGCATGCCCCAGTGGACAACCGTCGGCGGCGAATAGGTTTGTTCCCCGGCAAAACGAAGAATCTCCCCGGCAACCTGATCAAAATCAGCAATAAGCTGTTCAGGCGGCGCATCCTGGTATGGACGATCAGGATCATTGGCTCTCGCATGAAATGCCAGCTTCAACCAGTCAGAGTTG
>MHBM01000132.1:437-534 GCA_001804885.1 Lentisphaerae bacterium RIFOXYA12_FULL_48_11 | reverse complement strand
AGGTCGCGGAGCATCTTCAGGTACCAGCAGTCGAACAGCGACCGGTAGCCCTTCTGGGCGATGTCGCGGAGGAAGAAGCTGTTGTCGTCGATCGAGA
>MHBM01000132.1:0-348 GCA_001804885.1 Lentisphaerae bacterium RIFOXYA12_FULL_48_11 | reverse complement strand
TCGACCTCCTTGTCGCGGAGCACGACCTGGGCGGTGAACTTCTTCCCCGATCGCTCGGCCGGCACGCCGTTGACAGTCACGCGGTCGCCGGCCGGGGCCTCGCCGCTGACGCAAATCTTCAGCCCCTGGGCGGTCTGCGTGCCGTGCCGGTGGTTCAGCACGGCGCCGTGGTAGGGGTCCTGGATCTTCACAGGCTTGACGTTCTCTGCCGCGCGGCTGCTCGGCAAGGCTGCTCCCAAGATGCCGCCCGCGGCGCCCGCCGCGGTGGTTTGCAGAAAGGTGCGTCGGAGGATGGTACGGCGAATCATGTTTATGCTCCTTGGCAAGGTGATGTCGGTCGGTACGACA
>MHBM01000131.1:262-11534 GCA_001804885.1 Lentisphaerae bacterium RIFOXYA12_FULL_48_11 | reverse complement strand
GGGGCTGGAGAAGGTCCCAAGGGTTTGGCTGTTCGCCAATTAAAGCGGTACGCGAGCTGGGTTCAGAACGTCGTAAGACAGTTCGGTCCTTATCCACTGTGGGCGTAGGAAATTTGAGGAGAACATTCCTTAGTACGAGAGGACCGGGAATGACGTACCTCTGGTGTACCAGTTGTTCCGCCAGGAGCATCGCTGGGTAGCTATGTACGGAATGGATAAGCGCTGAAAGCATCTAAGCGCCAAGCCGTCTCCAAGACAAGATTTCCCTTCAGTCGCAAGACTGACTAAAGACCCCCGGAAGACTACCGGGTTGATAGGTTGGAGGTGTAAGTCCAGTGATGGATTCAGCTGACCAATACTAATCGGTCGTGAGGCTTGATCATTTTTTTTCTCTTACCAGCAAAAGTGTGTTTTGTTCTACTCTCTCTGCAATTGTATATTTTAATAGGATTTTTCCCGGTGACCATAGCGAGGAGGTAACACCCGTTCCCATCCCGAACACGGAAGTTAAGGGCCTCAGCGGCAATGGTAGTGTGGCGATCGGCCATGTGAGAGTAGCACGTTGCCGGGATTATTTTTTAGCAAGGGGCCCAGATCATTACGATCCGGGCCTCTTGTGTTTTAAGGGTCTTGACTACGGATGTTGCGGCGGATAAGTTGATTTTGTTATGAAAAGCCAGTTCAAGAGTTTAAGAGCTTCAGAGCTTTACTGCCCGAACTGCCGTATATCACGGCCGGTCAGGGAGAGATTGTTGCTTGTGCTTCCCAAGGCGGAAATGCACGAGTATCGTTGTTCAGTCTGCAGTATGTCTCTCGGCATGCGTGAGGTGAAAGAATCAAATGAGGGGTTGTTGATAAGGTGATTTTTAGCGGAAGATTTTCGATGAAAGACAAGAACAAGAAACACAATACGGAAAACCAGGATAAACCGGTAGGTCCGGAAAATGAAGATGTGCCTGATGTTAAAGCTGAATCCGATGATGCTAAGTCTGTGTCAGAAAGTGAAGCTCAAGGCAAGTCGGCAGATTTAAAGGCGGAGACTTCCGGGAAGGAAGGAAATGATGAGAAATATCTCCGTCTGATGGCTGATTTCGATAACTTTCGCAAAAGAACCATCAGGGAAAGAACCGAACTGTACCAGCGGGCAAACGAGGATATCATAGAAGAAATACTGCCGGTTCTCGATCACCTGGATCTTGCGCTCAAATCCGCGGCAGAAAATAATGTGGTTGCTGGAGTAATTGATGGCTTTCGCCTTGTTGCGGAACAGTTGTTGTCTGCTTTGCGGAAATCAGGACTGACGGTTCTTGATGTTGCTGAAGGTTCGCAGTTTGATCCCACATTGCACGAGGCAATATCGCATTTGCCCTCGGAAAATATACCGGAGAATGCGGTAATTACACAAATCAGGCGTGGATATCTGCTGGGAGGTCGTGTCCTCAGGGCTACACAGGTGGTAGTCTCTAGGGGTTCACAGTCTGATGGCGGTCAGGAAAATGTTGAGCCAGTAATTTCTAGTGAAGGGAAATAAGCCGTGGCGGATAAAAAAGATTATTATGAACTGTTGGGGGTGCCCAGAACGTCTACTACCGATGAGATAAAGAAGGCCTACAGAAAGATGGCCATGAAGTATCATCCTGACCGTAATCCGGGCGACAAGGTTGCGGAGTCCAAGTTCAAGGAGATTTCAGAGGCTTACGAAGTTCTCAGTGATGCCAACAAGAAACAGCAGTATGATCAGTACGGGCACGATGGCCTCAAATCAGCATTTGGTCCAGGTGGATTTGATTTCTCCAGGGATTTCACCCACATGTCTGATTTGCAGGATGTGCTGGGAAGTATTTTTGGAGATGGTGGCGGTATTTTTGATGATTTCTTTGGAGGTGGTGGGCGGCGCCGAACACGTGATGGCAGGCAGCAGGGTGCCGATCTGAGATTTGACCTGGAAATTGATTTTGAAGAAGCAATATTCGGGTCTGAACGTGAAATTACCCTGCCAATGACAGAGGAGTGTTCCAAATGTAACGGGAGTGGCGTGGCCCAGGGGAGTACAAAGGAAACATGCCGACAATGCGGTGGCCGCGGTGCCGTGGTTTCCGGGGGCGGATTTTTCCAGGTCAGGCAGACATGTCCGTCATGTGGTGGATCAGGATCTGTTATAGTTCATCCGTGTACTATGTGTCAGGGCAGTGGAAGGATCAAGACTCGCAAGAAGCTGACATTGAGGATACCGAAGGGAGTAGAATCAGGATCAAGGCTGCGTCTTGCCGGTAAAGGGGAGACAGGACTAAATGGCGGTCCATCCGGCGATCTGTATGTCGTATTGCATGTAAAAGATCACGAAATATTTCAGAGGCGCGGTGACGACTTGTACTGTGAGGTGCCCATAAGTTTTGAAGTTGCCGCGGGTGGTGGTGACCTGGAAGTTCCGACAATTGATGGTTATGCCATGCTCAAACTTGTACCAGGGACGGAGGTTGGTAAAGTGTTCAGGCTGAAGGGGAAAGGTGTGCCTAATGTTGAGGGGTATGGCAGGGGGGACTTACATGTGAGAGTTGTGCCGGAAGTTCCTGTTCGGCTCAATTCAAAACAGAAAAAAGCGCTGTTTGATCTGGCCCAGATAATGGAGGGTAATAATTATCCTGAAGGGCAGAAATTCAGGCAGAAGGTTAATTCTTTTTTCGAGCGCAAGAAGGCGATGGGCAAATAATTGGTAAGCAGTTGCGAAAATAAGTGGTAGCCATGCATCGATGTTATGTTGATCCTTCAATCTGGAATGAATCCGAAATTCACCTGCCATCAGATACTGAACACCATCTTGTAAATGTTCTTCGTGTTTCCGAGGGGGAAATGGTTGAGGTTTTTGATGGAAAAGGGCGTCATGGTTCTGCCCAAGTGGATGTCGCCAGGGGGCGCAAGGCTATTCTGAAACTCAGTGGCAGCGAACTTTCTCCCAAGCCCGGTTTTTCGATCTCATTGATGCAGGCCTTGCCAAAAGGCTCACGGATGGATTTGATTGTTGAGAAGGCAACGGAATTGGGGGTTTCGTCTATTTACCCGGTAATGACGGAGCGGGTTGTTGTGAGGATAAACGACAGGGAAAAAAGAGAAGAGCGCAGGGATCGCTGGCAGAGAATAGCAATAAGGGCGGCAGAACAGTGCGGGGTTAACTGGGTTCCAGAGGTTAAGCCTCTGGATGATTTGAGTCGCATTGTTTCAATGGGTCAGAATTTTGATCTATTTCTTGTCGGTGCACTAACGGGGGATGCACAGCCTTTGCATGAAGTGATGAACAGGGTTGTTGCTGAAAAGAAACGTTCGGCTGTTCTGCTTGTTGGCCCTGAAGGTGATTTGACCCAGCTGGAATTGAAATTGTCGATGGATGCCGGCGCCATCCCTGTCAGTTTTGGCGCAAATGTTTTCAGGGTTGAGACGGCTGCCATATTCGGCATCAGCGTTCTGGCTTATGAGTTCTCTTCACTTATGGGGATGAGGAATCTTAACGGATAAGGTTCAGTATGTTGTTGTTTGCAGGGGTATGTTTTGGCCTGATATTATTGAACCTCTGATCCTGGTTGATGGCCTGAACTGCAAGCGTTCCTCCGCTTCTGGCTGCATTCTCCAGGGACTTTGTGGCTGAGTTTGTCTGCTTCATTCCAATCTGAATGGCTGCGAGGTCGAGCCATGCTTTCCAATCCCCGGGCTGAAGCTTCAGATACTTTTCAAGGACAGCAGCCATTTTCTCCATTTGTGATGTCTGCGCATAAAGCCGGGCCATTTCAATGTATGCTTCGGGTGGAGCATTGGATGGGAAATTCTTTGTGCATAAATCCAGAGCCCTGTTCATTCCGTCAAGTTGGTTGATTTTCTGGAATAGCTTTGCACAGTTGAGGTAATAGAAAGCAGGTAGATTGGTGTTGCCGATGATGTTATTCAAGATTGTGACTGTCGTTCCTGGTTGACCTGCCTGAAGATAACAGTCTGCCAGTTCAAAGGCATTCTCAATGCTCATAGTGTTGGCTTTTACATTTTTTTCCAGGGTTGCGATCCGGTCTCCTATCTTTTCGGTTCTATTGACATGATCCATAAATTGGGCAACATTTTTGTTGCCCGGGTCCTGTTTTTTAAATTCAGACATTAGGCGCCGTATATTTTTTGTACGGCCCTGCGACATATACAGTTCGGCCAGGCGGAAATTGGCCTCTGGACTCAAGGGGTAGAGAAGGCGTGATTCATGGAAAGCCCTTTCGGATTCTTCTGGTCGCCTTTCATTAGCAAAGGCGTAGAGTCCGGCGATTGCGCTGCGTAGCTTTGAGAAAGATTTCCTGGCGACAATGTCACGTAGAAATTTATTATTTGAAGTAAGCCTTCGCGTGTACCAGTCCCAGAAGTCCATGTCGTCACTGACCCGCTGCCGGCTGATTTTCGGGACGATATCCCTGTTGATTTTCATTATCAGGCCGTGGGGTTCCATGTATGGATACATCCACCTGATTACGTAGCTTTCTTCGACATAGAAATCGTGTTTGTAGTTGTTATGTTCAAATATCAGCTGGGCGAGTACGCCATTGATTTCCATGACACCCATGGCGCCGCTGATCTGGACACGGCCATTTTCAATTTTTATATCGGCATTGGGTGGTCTTTTCCCTGTTCGTACATCTTCCACATAGCGTGTGAAAGCCCCTGCGCTGTCAGTTTGAGCCGGGATCCATATCTGGTTCCCATAAAGGTCACGCATTACGTTCATGTATGTGTTATCTGCCAGCGCATTCTGGGTTATCAGGAATACGTCTTCTCTTACTCTGGCAGAGTAGATCATGTACGTGGGCACAAAACGTCCCGGGTCTGTGCCGCCGAAGAAGACAGCGTTTGTTCCCATTTCCGGGGGAAATGTCGGGTTTGGGAGCGGTTCTTCGTCAGAGGAGAGTTCTTCGTTTATGGCGTCGGCGCCGCGAAGCTGATAGTTTCCGAACTGCCATCCGAAGTCATGGCCATTTTGTTCAGCTCCTCCCACAATTCTGATCTGTTCCCTGTTGAAAGCGTTTTCTTTCAGTGGGATGATCGGCAGTAAAGCCGCAATGGCTATCCCTGAGAAAACGATAATCTTTCTTCCTTTGAAGAATGTTGCCACAATTGTGAGGCCGAAAATTATTCCGTATCCGATCCAGAATGCATATAGCGCGTGGGATGAAATGAATTTCACCCGTTGAATGAAGTAGTCCTGTATGTCGCCTTTCGGGTTGGCGAGGGCAATGAAAAGAATGCTCATAACGAGGAAGCTGCAGAGTGTTGACGCGATCCATTTCTGTGAGTCCGTGTCAATGGAAAGGCGCAGTTCAGTTCTGGTCCGATGGAGAATGGCGGCGATCAGGAAAAGAGCGGGAGGGGCAATGGCCAGCAGTAACACACCTGTACCCTTCATCATGGCCGCGTGCAACTGATCCGGTGGTATTGCCTGAGTTGCCTGGCGGATTGGAGCGATTATTGCGGCCAGTTGTACGGCCAGCATAACTTCAAACATCAGAAAGATTCCAATTATGATTGCAAGGACGGTGAGTATCGTAAGTCTTTCTGAGAAAGGAGCTTCTTCGTTGCGGAGATGTGACGAAAATACATCAATCTGGCTTGTAAAAAGGGTGATAACTCCGACGCCTTGAATAAGGATCAGGAATCCGAGAAGGCTCTTGTATGTGGATGAAATGATCGGGATGCCGGTACTTAGGATAAGTTCCTCGGCAACAATCAATGCCGTGATAAGTAAGAATAGAGGGATTGCCAGGTTGATAGCCTTTATCTTACGGCCTGCCAAGTTCATTTCCCAGGTTACGAAAGGTAACAATCCCAGAGGTGCAATGAGCAGTGTGAATTGTCCCCTGAGATCGGAAAGATATGCCCCGATCTGGTGGATGAATTGCATTGAGAAAATATCTGTTGGAGAAATACGTTCGTACTGGCCTCGTGTGATTGCGTGGATGAAGCCTTCGAATGTTCTGGGGTATCCCCAGTTCATGGGGGGATTTGTTTCAGACGAGAGTGGCATGTAACCGTAAACAGCCAGGCCTAATTCCATGCCCAGAATGGAGAATGCAACTGTTTTTCCGTTGGGCAGAAAATAGTAAATGAGGGCAATAGCAAGAAGGTTTAGTGTGAGATAAATGAAGCAGGTGAAGTGCGTGGGGTGCAGAAGAGGGGGGAGCGAAACGGATTTAATGGCCATCAATATATAATCCAGCGGGCTTGTCGGATTGGGAATATCCTGCCAGTTATTTGACTTGATTAGAATGAAAACACATAAGAATGGAATGCTGGCCACGACAAAATCCCTGAATAGTGTAGTGTTGCGTAATAGTACGATAATTACCAGTGCTGGCAACATGAGCAGAAGAGCCTGGTAGTTTGTCAATCCTACGCCGAAAACGAAACTCAGAATTATCAAGGTGGAATCGCTTTGTTTTTTAATCCATGCATAGGCAAGGATCATTACCAGGGCGAGGAACAGGGAGTTCAGGGTATAAGCTTCGACGATTACCGATTGAGACCAGTTGACCGGACTGAATGCAAAAAGCAGACTTCCCGTTACTCCGCCTACCCAGCAGAAGACGTTCTCTGTCGATTCGCTTATATCCCTGGTTCTGCTTTTCAGCTGGCTGATGATATCCTGACCTGATCTGCAGATGAGCATTGCCGTTATTCCGGACGCTAGCGCTCCGAATACTGCGGAGGCCAGGGAGATACTCCATGCTGGATTTGGTTGTCCCCTGAAGGTTACAAATGAGAATACCTTGGTGAAGACCCAAACAAGCATTGTCCATATTGGGTATCCCGGGGGGTGAGGGACTCCAAGATAAGCACCTGCGGTTGCCAGTTCCCCGCAATCTTCCATGGTTACGGTTGGTGCCAGAGTGTAGAAATATACGGCGAAGGAAATAAGAAAAGCAGTCCAGAAAGAACTCCAGTCACGCCTGCTGAAGAAGCTGCGGTTATCTGCAACAAATGTTGTTGAGGAGTTCTGTTCCATAGTAAAATCGGTAATTATCGGGAGATGAAGAAGGAAACGCAAGCTATTTTGCCGTATAGGGGTCAGAGATCGAGCAGGAATATAGCAAGGATCGAGAGTGCGTACAGGGAGAGATTCGCCAGAATGGGAATATCGGTGAGCAGTATCATTTCAGGGCGATCTCCTTTCTCATGCCGATATACGAGGTCAAGATATCTGAAAATTCCGAAAACGACGAACGGTATAGTGAATCCAAGTGAATGTGTCCCGAACTTTTCGACTGTTTTTGGCCAGAGAGTATAGATTGCATATACGACGATGGCGGCAGCGCTGGTGATTGCGATGAGTTGATCAAGGAGATGCTTGTCGTATTTCTCCAGGCTTGGCCTGTGTGTGTCGCTGAGGAAATTCTTTTCGTGCCTTCTTTTACAGAGTGCAAGAAACAGGGCGAGAAGAAATGTGCATAAGAGCAGCCAGGGGGAAATTGTTACCCCCTGGAGAGCCACTGCACCGGCGATTGCACGGAGGACGAAACCGATCGCTATGACAAAAATGTCGACCAGCGCAACTTGTTTGAGTCCATGGCTGTATATAATCTGCATTATAACGTATGCCGCGAGTACAGCAGTGAATTGATAAGGCAGCAAAAGTGATGCAGTCAGTCCGCCTGCGAGACAGAGAAATACAAGTGTCCAGGCTTGTGGAAGCGGGATAATTCCAGCGGCCAGCGGGCGAAACTTTTTGACGGGGTGAGTACGGTCAAGATCAATGTCTTTAATGTCGTTCAGCAAGTATATTCCACCGGAAATAATGCAGAAAAGAAATGCAGCGTAAAGTACTTTTATAAAGTCGATAAATTCAAATGGTTGTGCTCTCGAACGGTCCCATAAAGCGAAAAAGAATGCCGCGAGGACGATAATGTTTTTTGTCCACTGACTTGGCCTGAGTGCTCTTGTTATGTCGGCAATTCCTGGCCTTTTTTGTTGTACGGGTTGTTGAGTATTGCCTGAACTGTTTTCGTTCATCAGGAATTTGTCCTTGGGGTTCGGCGAAAGCTGTTTCGCATGGCAAGTTTCCAGACTTCCCACAATGCCTCGCTAACGATTCCTGTGTTCATCTTGGAGTAGCCTGACCGGCGATCAACAAATGTAATGGGTATTTCTGCAATCCTGAATCCCCGGAGCCATGCGTTATATTTCATTTCGATCTGGAATGAATATCCATTTGAGTCGATAGTATCCAGATCAATTGATGTCAGCACCTCTTTCCGGTAACATTTGAATCCACCAGTGGGGTCACTTATGGGCATACCTGTAATCAACCGCACATAAATGGATGCACTTTTGCTTAAAATAAGCCGACTCAACGGCCAGTTCGTAATACGAATTCCGTGCATGTACCGGGACCCAAGAACTAGGTCGGCATTTTCGGCGGCCTTAAGAAAATTCGGAATTTCTGCGGGGTCATGGGAAAAATCGGCATCCATTTCGAAGATAAAGTCATAACCATTTTCAATTGCCCACTTGAACCCAGTAATATAGGCTCGGCCCAGTCCTGACTTTCCTGGCCGATGAATTACGTTGATTCTTTTGTCTTCAGTATGCATTTCATCAATGATTTTGCCGGTCCCATCAGGAGAATTGTCGTCAACAAACAGTATATTCAGGTCCGATTTGACTCCCAAAAGTGCCTCGGAAATGGGGCGCACATTGTTTTTTTCGTCATATGTAGGAATTATGATTAACGCTTTCTTCATGTGCTCATATTATGGGAACGAAGGGATTTTTCGCAAGTATGAACATGAATCCCATGCCTATTTTGTTCTTTTTTGAACATTGCAATTTGCGGCGAATAAGATGTCAAGAAATTGTAAAGAAACGGGGTGGAAATATAAGCTTTTTTACAGGTAAAAGGGTTGTTTTTGCACATGGCATAAAGTATAATTTTTATAAGATATGGGGCGTTATTGTGTGATGAGAAACTGGCGTAGATATTTAGTATTTATTGCTGTCCTTTTGAGCCTTCCTTTTTCCTGTAAAGCTGTTGATGGGCTATGGACAAGAACCTGGGAAAACAGGCCTTGGACGGATGGCGGCTGCTGGTCGTCGGGTGTAATCGCTAATGGTGCTGGCGGTACGGCTTTCTTTAATTTCGGCGATATAAACGGGCAAAGAACGGTTTTTCTGAATGCAAACCGAACGATAGGCAATATTTTATTTCTGGACTATATAAATACCGGTAGTGACTGGTTCCTTGACCGTGGCAGTCCTGCTGGGATTCTATCTTTGGATGTTTATTCCGGTGTACCGACCATTTCCACGCTTCAGAACCGTTCGGCAACAATAGCGGCCCCGATTAATGGAGCAAAAGGTTTTGAAAAGAAGGGGTTTGGTACTCTTGTTCTTGCAGCTACGAATCTCTATACCGGAACAACTATTGCCAGTGCCGGTACTTTGATGCTTGATTTCAGCCAGTCGCTTTCCCCTGCCAATAATATTATACCGTCGGCTTGTCCTCTTGTGATGAATGGCGGGGCCATGCTGATGGTTAATGGCAGTAACTCCATGGCGAATAGCCAGACATTTGCGGGAATGACCATAAGTAACGCTCATTGTTCCCTTACCGCCGTGAGCGGGACAGATGGATCAATGACTTTGAATCCGGGTGGAATTGTGCGGCAGGATTTTGCATCGATTAATTTTAATCCACCGGCGAGCGGCGGCATAACGATAACGAACCTGAATATAAACGGCATAATCGGTTGCTTTGCCACGGTTAATTCCAACAGCTGGGCCGCAAATAACGGTGCTAACAAGGTTGTGGCGTATACAGGTTATAAGACGGATACCTGGAATTCCGTCTACAATGTCGATGTTTCGACGAATCGTTCAGTGACGAATGAAACCTGCAATACCTTGCGATTCAATACCAATCTGGTACGAACTCTCACGCTTGTGGGAACCAACACAATAACGTCTAGCGGAGTATTGTTTGCATCAACAACAGCCAACGGATCATCGCTGGTTGATGGATTCCTTACAGCCGGGAATGGGGAATTGGTCATAACCGACAACAGAAGTGTTGATCGCCGCTCTGTGGTGTCTTCAACTATCGGGTCGAAGATCATAAACAACGGCATCACACCGCTTGCCCTGCGTATTGTGGGGCATGGCGGTTACTGGTGGGCTAACTATGGGAGTGGTGCAAGCCTTACTGCTTTGACAAACCTGAACAACACTTATACGGGTGGTACTTTCCTTTACGGTGGCGGTCTATACCTTAATTCAGACACTTCTTTGGGGCCTGTGCCTGCTACGCAAAGCACCAACCTGACAGCAGCAAGCGGGATGTGCTGGCTGAAATCTCGGTATGCGATTGCCTTGCATACGAACAGGATTATAGAAGTTCGTTCGAATGCAACTCTTGTTGTAGATGGTGGCAACATTATAACGATTAATGGACCGATAACAGGCGGAGGCGTTTTGATGGGGCCGCCGAACTATGGCGGTTACGTGATACTTAATGGTACTAATTCCATTGCAACGATCATGGCCAATAACGCCGGGCTGCGAATGACCGAAGGTGTCGGATTGCCATCGTCAGCAAATCTACTGTTGTCTGGTAATGGAGGTGACCAGGGAATTGTTGAGATGTCAGGCACGTTCACACGTTCACTTGGTTATGGGCCTGGGCAGGTCGCGTGGGGCAGTCCCATTTATAATTATTACGGTGGTGGTTTTTCTGCTGTTGGTGGTCCTTTGACCGTGAACATCGGTGGAAGCGGCTCCAACCTTGTCTGGGGCCAGCAGTATTTCAACATGGGTAATAATTATCTGCAGTTAGGGAACCCAAGCAATACGCACACCCTGACGTGGGTTAATCCGATGAATTTGAATACTCTCGGTGGAACGAGGTGGATCTACGTGCGTGGAACTGCCATTGTCGAAGGGGTTATTTCGGGTAATTCCAGTTGGCTGGGCAAGAACCTGTCTGGAACGCTGATTCTCTCTGCAACTAATACGTACAGCGGTGGAACGAGACTGGATTCGGGAGCCATTAATATTAGTTTTGATGACGCGCTTGGAGCAGTGCCTCTTAGCCCGGCAATTAACATCAGGTACTACGGTAATGCTTCTTTGCAGGCTGGTGCTGATCTCAGTCTTGCTACAAACCGTAACCTCTGGATGAACAACAACATCACTGCTACTCTTGATTCCAGTAATTACCTGATGACTGTGAATGGAGCGATAAGCGGGTTTGGAGGGGTAATTA
>MHBM01000131.1:0-229 GCA_001804885.1 Lentisphaerae bacterium RIFOXYA12_FULL_48_11 | reverse complement strand
TGAATACTTATACAAGCACCACGACGGTTAATAACGGAACTCTGGTTCTTAATGGATCTCTTGCAGTTGAGAGTAGCCTTGTGATTACCAATGGAGGAATGTTTGGGGGTGTGGGGCTTGTCGGTGGACCTGTGAAAACATGTCAGAATTCCGGGTTGGTTCCGGGTGGGACCAATAGCGGTGGCATATTGACGATCAATAACTCTCTGACAATGCTTCCCGGATCTTG
>MHBM01000130.1:45296-45523 GCA_001804885.1 Lentisphaerae bacterium RIFOXYA12_FULL_48_11 | reverse complement strand
GCGGCGCATGCCTGGGTGGCGGCACAGCAGGGCGACCACACCGCGGCCCGCCTTGGGTATCTGACGCTCAACCCGTTCAAGGTGATGGGCGTGCAGTCGGTCGTCATGCTTCTCATGTTCGGTTTCGCGTGGGGTGCCGTGCCTGTGGACCGGCATAGCATGCGGCACCGCTGGAGTCCGCTGCTGGTCTCCTGCGCCGGCCCGCTGACGAACCTCGCCCTGGCAGT
>MHBM01000130.1:41034-45111 GCA_001804885.1 Lentisphaerae bacterium RIFOXYA12_FULL_48_11 | reverse complement strand
TAACCGCCCAAGCCTTTCGGACGCGTCGACTTCGCGAGAATTTCCTTAACGGTCTCTGCCTTGAGGATTCGCACGCCGTTCTCGCCCACACCGAGATTCATGAGCATCTTGTAGAACTTGAGCTGGTCGTTGGCGGTCGTCCAGAGCCCCGCGCCCGCCGACGCGAAGACACGGTCGCCGTTGTAGGGACGCTGCTGCATCTCGTTCTGCAATCGGTATTTGGCGGGCGCGTCTTTCACGCAGTCGTACATCTCCACCTGAGTATCAAGCTGCTTGTCTGTCGGCCAAAAAGAACTGGACGCCATGCCCAGTGGATGGAGGACACGCTCCTTGAGGAACTCCTCCCAGCGCTGGTCGGTCACCACCTCGACGACCGCCGCGCCGATGTCGATGCCCGTGTTGGAATACTGCACCTTCGTGCCGGGTTCGAAGAGCAGCGGACACGCCGCCGCGATCGCCGCGGTCTGCCGGAGCGGCGCGCCGCCGGACCAGCCGCCGCCCTTGATGTTGCCCTGCTTCGCGCAGATCTCGAACGGGAACCCGCCGGTGTGGTTCATGGCCATGCGCACGGTGAGCGCGTTTTTCGCCTTGACCAGCTTCTTCACGCCGTTCGTGTTGGATTCGAGAACCCAGAGTTCCTTGAATTCCGGCAGATATTTCGAAACGGGATCGTCGAGCGAGAGTTTGCCTTCCTCAACGAGGATCGCAACCGTTACACCGCAGAAGCCTTTCGTCTGTGAGCACTGCATATAGACGTTGTCCATCGTGATCGGGCGCTTCGCCGCGACGTCGGCGTACCCGACGCAGGCAATTTCCTGCAGACCGTCCTTGTAAAAGACGTTAATCGCGCCCGGAAGCTGCCCGTTTTCGACGTAAGGGGTGAGCGCATCTTTCGCGAATGTCGTTTTAGAATTCTGCGGCCCGTTGCAGACCGTACAACATCCCGAGACAATCGCCGCGGCAACGATGAGTATCAGCAGTTTCTTCATCTGATTTTCCTTGTTTGCGTGTTTACTTGTTGAACCCCTTGTGGTTCATGAATTCCCAAATGCGCCCCATCCAGGTATAGCTGCCCGTGCCCGGGGCGGCCTTCTTCTGGAAGCAATGATTGCGTTTGACCAGCGTGTGGAGATCGGACTGGATTCCCATGCGGCGGAGCTGTTCCCAACATTTCACCGAATTCATCGCCGCCCATCCGTCCGCGTCGCCGTGGATGAACAGCATTGGACATGTCGCGAGGTCGAACGAGAACTCAGGAACAAGTATCGCGTCATCCTCGTTGCCGCCTTTCTCGTTCGGTTTCTGCGCGCCGTCCGTGAGCGCGTACGCCGGATAGATCGCGACAGCCCACTGCACGTTGCAGGGAAGCTTGTCAAGGTCGTCGATCGGCAAATAGGAACGGTGTTTCGAGCTAGTCGCGCCCATGAGTGTCAGGTGCCCGCCAGCCGAGGAACCCATGATGCCAATACGGTCGGGATCGAGCCCTTTCGCCGCGGCCTGGCTACGGACGATCCGTACGGCGCGCTGCAAATCCTGCCACGCAGTTGTGTGCTTGGCCAGTCCACCCAGCGGACGCGGCGTGCGGTATTTCATCGTCACGACCGTCATGCCCTTTTCGTTCAGGTAACGCCGCGCCGGGGCGACTTCGAAGCCGTCCGGGCTGTTGCCCCCGTAGCCGCCGCCCGAGTAGATGATCTGAATCGCCTTCGTCTTGAGTTCCTTCGGCATGTGCCACTCGAGATAAGGCAGGCACTGGTTCGTCTGCACGTCCGGCATCTTGCCTTCCGGCCAGACCGGCTCCTTGCGGTATTCGCCGCGCGCATCGTCGTTTGGATAGCGGGACATAAGATCGACTTCCTCGCCGAGACGCCCGCCAAAATTCATCTGGCGGATGTACTCGGTGATACGGTCGAACCAGTGATCGTAGGCGGTGCCGTTCTCGCCCTTGCTCGAGTCGCCCATGAAACCGTGGGGGCGGTCTGCGAAGAGATGGATCTCGGCCGGTATTTTCATCCTGCGGAGCTGGCGGTAGATCTGCGTGGAACCGTTCGGCGAATAGGAGTCCACCCCGCCGTGGAAGAGCGCCATCGGACAAGTCTTCGCGTCGAACTTGAACACATCCGAGAGCTTCACATCGATCGCGTCGCCCTCGCGCGTGTTGGGTCCGGCGAGCCCGTCCGTGAGCGCGTAAGCGGTGAAGATTGGTACAGCCCAGTTGACGTGGCACGGAAGCTGGTCGAGCACGTCGACCGGCTCGTACGCCGGTGTGAGCGCACTTGTCGCGAGCAGGACCGTCAGGTGCGAGCCTGCGGAGAATCCGAATACGCCGATCTTCTCAGGGTCGAATCCGCGCTTCTTCGCATCGTTGCGGACGAGACGGACGGCGCGCTGCCCGTCCTCCCATGCGCTCTGGTAGATTGGCAGCCCTTGCGGACGCGGCGTACGGTAGGTGAGGCTCACGCAAACGAACCCGAGTTCGGTAAACTTCTTCGCGGCCCGGTCCATCCACAACCAGTCGCAGCAACTCTGATAACCGCCGCCTGAAATGAGCAACATGCATCCGCCGTTTTTCTCCGCAGGCGGCTCGTACCAGTCGAGATGCGGCATTGCATGTTCCGCCGCCTTGAACCCCGGCGCTTTTACCTCCTGGGTGGTCGCCGCGATCTGCTGGGTCTGAAAATCCGGAATTTTTCCTTCCGGCCACAGCGTAACCCGCTCCCCGGCGGATGCCATAACGGCGGCCAGCAACCAAGAACCAAGAATCAACGTCCTTTTCATTGTATCACTCCCTTAAATGTTTTCTCTGCGTGTTACCTCAAATGAAACTGCACCGGGAAATATGGGTGCGAGCAAATAGTTGTCCCCAATTGTTTCCGGGAAAATCAGTCGATCTTGCCGCTCCAGGAGAACTTGCCAGAAACGGCTTCAAGTGTTTTCCCGCCCGGCAGGACAACGGTCGCGGACGTATTCGCGGGGATTTCCGCGCAGAAGGACCACTTGCCGTCTTTGCCAAATTCCCAAGAGCTCTTGATCTTCCCGTAAGGTGAATCGTAGGTCGCGTTCACGCTGCCGACGCGCCTGTCCGGTATCGGCGCGAGGACAAAATGTTTCCAGCCGGGTGACTTCGGGTCCGGACGGATTCCGGCCATCGTGCCGTACATCCAATCGAGCACCGCCCCGTAGGCATAGTGGTTGAAGCTGTTCATGCCCGCCTTGCCGAAGCCCACGGCCTTCGTGTAGGAATTCCAGCGTTCCCAGATCGTGGTCGCGTCCTGGTCAACCGAATAGAGCCAACTCGGGTTCTTGCGCTGGAGAAGAAGCGTGTAAGCCGTTTCCGGCGACCTGGCGTGGTAGGTGAGGGTATCCAGCAGGATGGATGTGCCAAGGAAACCGGTTTGCAGACAATCTCCGTGATCCGCAATGTTTTTCAGCAGCTCCGCTCGCGTCTTGTCAGCGGCCGCACCTTCGACGAGTCCGAACTTGAGCGCGAACAGCGCCGGGGTCTGCATGCCGCGGAAGCAGTCCTTGATCATGCCGTCCGTCCCGAAGAAACCGCCCTTGAGGTACTCGACGGTCTCCTTTTCGATCGCGCGGTACTTTGCCGCGGCCTCGGCCTTGCCAAGCACCTCGGACATCTCAGCCATCATCTGCGCGTCCCAGAGCAGATAGCAGCCGCCGAGATAATGCCAGTAGTCCAGCGTCTCCTTGCGCGGCACTCTTTTTCCGTTCGCGTCCTTCATATAAGCGGATATCTGGTTCGTGTTTCCTCCGCCGCCAGCGGATTCGTAGTTCTCGTACGAAAGCCAGTCCGCCCACTGGTGTCCGTTGGCAACAGGGGAATTAAACCGGTTCTTTGCCGTAAGCGCCATGTACTTTTCCATCGCGTCGAAATTTTCCTCGACAATGGAAGGGTCACCATAACGCTGCCACATGGTGTATGGGATTATGATGCCGGCATCCGCCCAGCCGAGCTGCTCCGTCGTGTCGCCGTACTGCGCCGTCGGCGCGACGCCGGTGAATGAGCCGTTCTCATGCTGAGAATCGCGCACGTCGCGCATGAACTTGTACAGGAAGCCG